>NZ_JBEPKA010000004.1:0-238019 GCF_040496015.1 Agromyces litoreus | reverse complement strand
ACGGAACTCGGACGGGTACGGCTTGGGCACAATGACATCCTTCCAGCCCACCCCGCAGGGCAAGCCAATTCAGATGTCACCTACTCGCGCAGCAGACCCAGCTGGCCCACTCCGTCATGGCTTCTTTCGACGAATACGGAACTCCTTGGCTGCTGGAACGCTTGTGATGTCAGTCGCTCTACGCGACGCTCCTCGCACACAACCCCCTAGCCTGTTATCGCGGCACGGAACTCACGACCCAACGGCGCACGTTTCGACGGAAGGCCAGCCGCACCCCTCGCCACTGCGCCTGTCGCGCTGAGGGATCGTGCTGAGCCTCGCTGGGCGGCGGGTCGACGGCGACTACTGGTTCTCAGCGAAGTCCTCGAATTCAAACAAGGTTTGGATCTCGTCGTGCTCGTCGACCTGCACCCGGAGCACCTTCTTTCCGGTCTTCCCGGGGAAGCGGCGTTCGAAGAGCTGCTTGAAACCATCGACGTCGTCGCTCACCTGCATGAGAGTGGTGACCGTCAAGATCTGCCGATCGAGGTGCTGATTGCCTGTGTCAGCCGTCAGATGCTGGTGATGCTTTCGCGCACGATATCCAGAGCCCCCCACTGGGTTCACGCGCCTCAGCTCTTCAACCACGCCGTCAGGCAGCTGCTCGTAGATGTATGTGTTGATGAAGCGCCCCACATAGCCGGGTCGCTTCGAGTTGCCGGGCTTGTAGTCCCACCCGTACAGGCGATAGATCTCTCGGAAGAACTCGTCGGGAAACATCTGAACCCACGGCCGGAACGCCTCGAGTACGTACGCAGAGAGCAAGCGCTGCAGCTCATCGCGGGCGCGAACATCCTGATAGCCGGTCGCCTCGTCGACGAGGGCAATGATCCCCACCTTGGCGAGGCTCCGCATGAGCACCTCTGCGGCAGCGGCCGCCCGCTCCTGGCTCGGGAGGAGAGCACCGCGGAGCCGTGCCTCAAGGTAGACATCACAGATGCTCGGAAGAGTCTCCGCCTTGTAGCCGACGCTCACGAACTTGTCTCCTGGCCGGCGGTACTCGATCGGCGTGAGCTCGTTCAGCAGATGTGCACCGATGAATGGCTCCAGGTTGTTGGCGCTCAGGAACGGCGCGCGCTTCTCGCTGTCGGGATCTCCTCTTCGTCCCATGCTCTTCGCCCGCCCGAGCGCTTCCATCACCGTTCCCTGTGACAGCACCCGAGTTCCGTCCTCGAGTACTGCGCATTCGATCCTCGTGTCGCCGATCGCGAGCGCCCCGGTGTAGTCCGCCGAACGAATCGTCGTATCCCACCTCGCTCGTGCTGCACGCTGCGCGATCGCCGATCGCTGTTCTGGACTCAGCTTGCGAGCCCGAGCCTTCCCGCCTTCGCTCGGGTCGAAGAGGAACATCTCATCTCTGCCTTCAGCCATGCTTTCCCGCCCTAATGCTTGATGCTTGCTCTGCATGCATACCCTAGCCGCGACCCCCGACAATCAAGCTGCTCGCCACTCCGAAGCGCGGGATACCGGGCACTCTGCCGAGTATTCGAGTGATCTGCTCGCCTGGCAGATCAGCATGCTTGCCGGTGCCAGAAGGAAGGGAAGATCTCCACGGCTCCATAGAGCAACGAGCTGCTCAGCCGGCGCCTCCCTGCTCGATGGAGCTGCGATTGTCGTCGGCCTGGTCGCGCTCGTGGTTCGGCGTTTGCGGAGCGGAAGCAAAGCCGTAGCGTGACGGCCCGAGTCGCGAAGAGGGATCGTTGTTGCGTCGATCTACCCGAGGTCCACGCGTCGTCTCGCGTTCGGAACCGCCTTCACGCTGCGAGGCCAGAGCTTGCCCACCAGGCGGGTGCCTGCACGATCAGCAGTGCGACCGCACCCAAAACTGCGGCCGACGCGATGACGATCGCGCCCACGGCATGCCGCAGCCGCCGGTCCTGATTCCGGCGCGCATTGCGGAACGCGATGATCCCAAGACCGGTCGACCAGATTCCGACCACGACAACGATTCCTGCCATGGCGATCAAGAGCGTCGAGCCGACGAGCGTCGCCAGCGCGGTAGGCAGGGCAATCGGAATGGCCAGGCACATGGCCGCCGCCGCGAGGGCGATCGTCGCCTGGACCAATGCCGACACCGCCAGGTAGTTCGTGGGAGACGTCGGATCGAGGTCCCGGTGACTCTTCAGGTACGCCACAAGCTCGGAGTCCTCGGGCTTGGGTCGGAATTCCGTGTCAGACCATGCATTGCCGTCCCACCAGCGCTGCAGATCCGGCGCTTCGGGGTCCTCGTACCAACCCGCTGCAATCGCACCGCGCTCGAGATTGTCGCGGTCGACCCCAGATGCCATGCCCTGAACCGTACCCTGTCGCACGCCGAACTCCGCCCGCGCCGACGTCCCGATGAGGGATCCCGCTAACGTCGGGTCATGAACCTGCGAGCGGAGCGAGATCAGCTGTCGGTGCCGACCTCCGCGTACAGCATCGGACGCGATTCGAACGAGGCATACTGCCTGACCAAAGAGGCCGATGGATGGCACGTCTTCATAGCGAGCGCGGTCGCCGAAATGCTCAGCACGTCTTCTCCAACGAGACAGATGCCACGACGGAGCTGAAGCGTGGAGTTCTCCCGGACAGCGCGGTGAACTCCATACGGTCGCGCGCAGACTGAGCCCGCAATCTCGACTCGCTGAGGGCGCGTCCTGACCAGGAACCCGTGGTGCGCGGCCCGCACGCTCCGGCCACTTGGTGAGTTCGCCGTCGGATGGTATTCAGGTGGACACCAGGTCGCATTGATTGGTTCAGGGATGGCCCTTCTTGATTGACAGGATTGTATGTAGATGAGTCCGAGGTCACGCGTGGCGGCCAAGATGGCAGTCGACTCCGCACTTCTGCTTGGCTCGGGCACCGGAGCGCTGCTCCTTGGATTCTTCATCGAATCGCGCCTCGTCGCTATCGGGCAGGAGGAAGTGGGGGGTTTGGTCGCCATTGTCGGCGGCGGGTTGTGTGTGGCGTTCGTCTTGTACTGGTTGGCGTCTCTCCTTCGTCTGGACGGCCGCCTCCGTGAGATCGAGCTGGCAGAACGTTCGGGCTTCACAAATGTTGTATGGGGGACTGGGCGCGTCAGTCAGACTGTGGCTGCGCATCGTGCGGCACCGGCGTACGTGACCCGAGGGGTGACATCGCTTCCTCTCGATTTCAGCATCATGGCTGATGGGGCGGGAATCTCAGCTTGGGGTGGTGCTCGACAGTCACCGCATCTTCTCTGGCTGCTACCGTGGCGCGACATTCACTCCGTCACCGTCGAGGCGCTCCACTTCGGCGGTTCCCTGGCCCTCGGAATACGGGTGCACGCGGTCTGCGAAGGCACACATCTGAGCTTCGAAACGCCCTCGAACGGTCGGGGACCGGGGGCCCTCTGGCCACTCTCGCGCCCTGAGCTGGACGCGACCGTCACGAGAATCATGGCCCAGCGGGACGTCGGCATCGCCGTACCGCGAGAATCCGACGAGTCATCATGATTCAGCAGGCTGGCAAGGCGGTGAAAATCGCCGTCTGAAGCGCCCCGATTCGTCGTCCGCGCCCTGCGATCGGATCTGGTCTCGGGTGCATGCAGGAGCCCGTCCGCAAATCCCTCGCGGTGGTCAGTGTCTTGGCCCTTCTTACAGCGCGCGGCCTGCTTCTCTGGATAGTGGTCCCGGTCGGCTTCATAGCTTGGCTGCTCGTCGGCTGGGTCTTCGGCACCGGACCGGGGCAGTTCCTCGGGTGGATCGACGTCAATCTCATCGCAGCGCTCCGGCGCGTGTTCATCCACCGGGTCGACGGTGGGTGGCCAATGCCGCGCCTCGCGTTCGTTCCGATTGGAATGCTGCAATCGGTGCGGCACCGTGTCCACCTGGTCTACGACTCTGTTTGATCGGTCGCCTTGTGGGTGCGGCAACCGCCGTCGAAGTGTCCCTCAGGGACCGGCTATCGGGCGCTGCGCGCAGCCACGTCGCGGCTTGCCTCGCGCTGACGGGGCGTGGGCGACGGTAGCTTCAAGGCAATGCCTACGGAAGCGAAAGCGAATACGACGATCCCCGGCTCCATGCGGCGCGAGTGGGTCAGCGCGCAGGCAGCTGTGGCGGGCTGCGTCGCCGTGGTGCTGTTCGCGATCGTGTCCGCAATCGGTTGGTCCCTGGCCGGCGCGGATCTAGAGGGGCTGGAACGGATCGCTATCGCGGCGCCGATCGTGTTCGCGATCGCCTTCGCCGTCCGAGCGGTGGGCACGCTGCCGTTCGGTCAGCCCGCGGGCGTGGTCCGGGCTGTGCTGATGGATGTCGCGGTCGTAACGGCTGCGGTGATCTTCATCATCACCGTTGGCTCGGTCGGCGACCCTTCAGGTTTCGCGATCTACTCAGGGTCGATCATGGCGATGTTCCTCGTGCCCGGCACCGCCGTCGCTTCCCTCGTGGTGGAGCTGGTACGTCGCATTCCGTGGCTGACCCGCGTCGCAGTCCTTGGTGCCGTCGCTGCCGGAGTGCTCGCGCTCGGCATCTATGCCCGAGCGATCAGTGGTTGACGGCGGGCGTCGACTCAGCATCGCGCTAAGGGATCCCGTTAGGACTGGTGCTTGCGGCTTCTGACCCACATGGCCAGAGCCACGATCCCTGCGGCTGCGACTGCAGCGCCTCCGAAGACCAAGGTGTTCCACACAACGAAAGAGTCCACGCCCGACGGTCTCACGCGCAAAGTGGGAGCGCAACGATCACCGCGCCGGTCGCGGGAGGCCCGCTGAGGGATCCGCCTGTGCGTCGCCGTCGATATTCCGGCGGCCCTGGAGGGATGATGCTTCAATGGCCCTCTCGAAGCAGCACCTCCCCGCGGCGCGATTCGCGCTGATTGCCGTGTTGATCATCGCCCTACTGCTGCAATTCGGGGTCGTTCCGCTCGCCGCTGCCCAGGCCGCGAGCCAATACCCGGAGTATGCAGACCTGGCGCGCCCTTACGTCATCGCGATCGGAATCGCGATCGGATTGTTCGAGCTCGCCCTGCTTGCCGCATGGCAGATACTGTCCGCTGCCGCGGACACCCGTCCGACGCGACGGTGGGCGACCATCTTCACGCTTGCACTCGTTTCGTCGGGCGTCGTATTCGCAGGCGTCTTCATCCACGCCGGCTCGGTAGCGCGCGTCGGTGGCCCACCGATGCTCTTCGGCCTGCTCGCCGCCCTCGCCGTCGTGGTCGGCGCGGTCGCACTGAGACGCAAGGCATCCGAGCTCACGCTTGTCGATGCTGAGGTCTGACCGCCGCTGGCAACACAATCTCAGTTGCGGATCAGGTTTGCGATGGCCTTGGTGAGCGCCGAAGTCAGGGTGCGTGGGCTACGCGGCTGCCTCGGGCACGGCCAATGCGCGGAGAGCCAGCGCGTCGAACCTGCGCAACATCGACCACTCGAGCTCTGCGGTATCGGTCCGAACGGTGACGATGACCGTGTCGCCCCCGCCGATGATCTCCGAAAGACTCGCGTGCCTCCGCGATCCCGCAACGGTGGCCGCGATACGAACGTCGACGCCATCAAGACGCAGCCGTCCCGGACGGATGCCCCAGTCCCCGACAAGCCATTCCCTGCTAAGTCCGGCCTGGCGCCCCGAAATGACGCGGAGCCCGCACAGGAAGGTCCGGCGCTTGGCAGCGTTGGCTCGACGGCGACCGATGAATCCATCCGCGATCAAACCGCCGAACAAGGAGCCGACGAGTTGGCCGACGAAGTCGATCACCCCATTACTCCGATCGCCCGCTCACTACCTGCACGCGGAGCAGCCTAGACGAAGGCTGTTCGATGGCCGCATCGGGTGCGGTGCACAGACGAATCGCAATGAGGGATCGTGCGTGCATTTGCGATCGGATCTAGTCTCGGAGAATGCAGAAGTCCGTCCGCGAGACCCTCGCGGTGGTCAGCGTCTTGGCCTTGCTCACGGCGCGCGGCTTCCTTCTCTGGATAGTGGTCCCGGTCGGATTCGTAGCTTGGCTGCTCGTCGGCTGGGCCTTCGGCACCGGACCGGGGCAGTTCCTCGGGTGGCTAGACCTCAATCTCATTGCAGCGCTCCAGCGCGTTCTCATCCGCCGCGTCGACGGTGAATGGCCAATGCCGCGAGTCTCGTTCGTTCCGATTGGAATGCTGCGGTCGGTGCGGCACCGCGTGCACCTGGTCTACGATCCCGTTTGATCGGTTGCCCTGAGGGATCCCGTAAGGTCGTGTCGTCGGCGGGCGGTTCGACGTAACGCATGCTCCTCGGGTGATGACGAGGGCTCGCGTGCGGCGCCGCGAGCGGGCCACACCTCCGCGGGTGTACTGGATTCTGCGACGCTTGTCGCCGCTCATCATGGCGGTTGGAATGGCGGCATCCGGGTGGTTCCTCATCCGCGCGATCCTCGTGTGGGGGGGCCGGCGGCCGCGAGTATGCGTTCGGCGCAGACATACCGCTTTCCGCCGTTGTCGTGCTGTTGTGGGCGGGTGCGATGTTCGCGCTGATGATGCCGCCCGCCAGCGTGCTCGCTCACCCATCGCGACCGGTCGCTGACGCGCCGCTGGTGGTATGGGAGCTGGGCAATCGGTGGCGATTCTGGACCGTCATCGCCGCACCGGTGTGCGGGCTGCTCGGTGCGTTCGTCCCGTTCACGATCCCGACTGCGCTCGGCTGGAATCCGACGATTCCGCCAAACCTCGTCGGCTTGCTCATCGCGGTCCCGCTCACGGTCGGATCTGCCTTGATGATCTGGCTCGTGATGCGGAGCATCCTCCACGGCGTCGAGCTCACACCATCGAAGCTCGTGGCGCGTGGGTATTTCCGTTCCCAGCGATTTGAACGACGACATGTGATCGACGTACGTGTCGTCGAGGCGAACTGGTGGGTGTCGTTCATGTTCACGTTCTTCTTGCGCATGGACGTGGAGAGTGCCCTGCGGCTCACGCTCGCCGATGGCACGCAACACGTTCTCTACGCGAGCAACGCCCACGCGAACGCCGTTGAGCGCGGGGCAGCGGTCATCCGAGCCTGGCGGGACGTCCCCGTATCGCAAGTGATCTAGACCGTGATCAGGTGACGCCGTTCTGCTCCGGTCGTCGCGCTGAGGGATCGCAAGCGGATCGGCAGTGTGGTTGCGGCTCAGATGCCCATGACGAGGCGAATGCCGTCGGCGATCTTCGTCTGAACGTAGCTCGGGAGGTGCCCGACCGGGAACGCGTCGAGAAACTCCCGGCTGACCGGTCCGATCTGCGATACGACCGCCACCGAGTCTTTCTCAAGGCCGGCCGCGTCGACGGGTACGAGCACGTTGCCGGGGAACGCTTCGAGCGCGACGTTCGACGTCAACGGCACGACCAGGACGGTGGCGATCCGCGTGGCGAGCAGCCAGTCCTCCTGCATCACGACAGCAGGACGCCGCTTCGCCGGTTCCGATCCGCGCGGTGAGCCGAAGTCGACCCAGATGACGTCGCCGTGGGCGATCACCACTCGGTCGCCTCGAGCATGCGGCGCTCGGACTCCGAGAGGAACGGGCTGTCTGCAGAGGGCTGCCCGACGCGTTCGATGACCGCGTTGGCCAGGGCGGTCAGCTCGGCCTCGCCCTCGAGTTCCTCGACGAAGCGGCGGCCAGCGCGTCGAAAGAACTCCGAGCGGTTCATTCCGTGCCGGGCGGCCACGCGTTCGAAGCGCTCGAAGTCGCCATCCGGGATGGAGATCGCGGTCTTCATGACCAAAGTATAACCGGTCATACCGATTGTGTCGCTGAGGGATCGGCAGCGATCAGTCAGTGTGCCGCGATATGCGCGTTGCGCTTCTCGATGAGACGGCGCAGGTACGGGCCGATCACCAATTCCGCTACTGCCCCGAGCGGTCCGAGTGGCGCGTCGAACTTCACGCGATCGATCATGAGCGTGCCGGACCCGTCCGGTTTGAACTCGTGCTCGTGCCGGAACGAGCGGAACGGCCCGCGCATCTGCTCGTCGACGAAGCACTCCGGTTCCGTCATCGCGGTGATGCGGCTGGTCATCCGGATCGGCACCCCGAAATGCCATGCCCGCCAGGTGACCTCTTCGCCGTCCCTGATCAGACCGGCGGTGACGCCGGCGATCGCTCGCTCGTGCGAATCCGACATCGACGCCATGTGCAGGTCGATGCTTCGAGAGCGGTCGAAGGTCTCCTGCACGCCGGCGGGCACGTGCGTCCGGCATTCGAACTCGACAGTCACAGAGATCAGTGTCCCACCGCGATGCTGTGACTCGACGATGCAGTGAGGGATCGGCTGCGCACCAGCCCTGACGGTATACTCAGAGTATGACCACGACGATCAAGGTGAGCGATGAGCTGCGTGACCGCCTCAAGGAGCAGGCGGCACGCGACGGCCTCACGCTCGGCGCGCACCTCGCGCACCTCGCGGACGCGGAGGACCGCAGGTGGCGGCTGAGCACCTTGAAGGCGGCGGTCTCCGCATCGACGGCCGCGCAGGCCGGCTCGCACGCTCGGGAGTCGGCGGAGTGGGAGCGCACCGAGCTGACTGACGCCCAGTCGTGACCGAGGCGGAACTCGCTCCCGGTGTCATCGCCTGGGCATCGCTCGAGCCGGTTCGCGGCCGGGAGCAGGGCGGTCACCGTCCGGTGCTGGTCGTCGCCTCCGACGGATATCTGGACGCAGTCACGACCCTCGCGATCGTGCTTCCGATCACGACCACTGATCGCGGATGGCCCAACCACGTCCGGGTCGACGGGCCCAGCGGCCTCGATCTGGCATCTTGGATCATGACCGAGCAACCGCGAACCCTCTCGCGTGACCGGCTCACGAGGATCTCGGGTCAGGTATCGACCGAGTGCCTCGGAGCAGTGCGGATGTGGCTGGGCGACTTCCTCGATCTCTGACCGCGACCGGCACCCGACGTCATCCGCGACCTCCACGTCGCGATTTCGGATCGGCTCGTCGGCGGAGTACGCCGCGTGCGGCGCGCTCGGGTTCACGCTCGACGAGCTGGACGCCCCTTCCCGCGCTGCGTGGCGCTGACTCACGTGATTCGGGCGACCGCGGAGACGGATCGGTCGTGCGTCGCCGGCGGACCGGGCATGGCGGGCGGATCAATGTCCACGGTACTGTCGGGGCCGTGATCATCGCGATCTTTCGTCGCCGCCTGCGCGACGGCGCGACCTTCGACGATTTCATCAGCGCGTGGGAGGCCGACCAAGGCTTCGGTGTCCCGGCTCGGGTGTTCAACGCCGTCTCCGTCGACGACTCCCGCGAGATCCTCTCGGTCGGGTTCGTCGACATCGCCGCCGACGACCTCGAGGCAGACGTCGCGAAGGTCGGCCTCCAGGAGGCGGTGCGGCACGCTCGGATCGACGAGGTGATCGAGAGCACGTTGCTGCACGCCTACTACGACCTCCGCACCGAACACGACTTCACTGCGGACCCACGTACCGTCGAGATCGGTTCGCTGACGAGCATGCTGTCCGCCCTCGCGCCGAAGTCATCGGCCAGCGACTGATCAGCGGACGATCCCACTCCGCAGCAACTCGGCCCTCGTGCGAGGCCCGGAGGCCCGGAGGCCCGCCTCGTCGAGCACCGAGCCCACGCCATCGGGCATGCCGCGCTCGTGATCGACGAGCGCGACGGACGCGAGCCCGACGACCCACGGATCGGCCCGTCGGCGCCGCTGGACCGGATCGCCGACGTCCACGCCTGGCAGGCGCAGCGGTACGCCGAGCGGACGCAGGCCCCGGCCGGCCGGGACTGACCACTCGCCACGTGGCGGCCGTCAGCCGTCCCTGTGTGGTCTGACCACATCTGCTACCATGTGGTCAGACCACAGGCGACGAAGCGGGACGACCCGCGCGGGCGGGAGGGACATGGCCGAGGCAGCCACGGTTCGATCGCGCGAGCCCCGCGCATGGCGCGCCGTACTCGAGCACGTCGAGCGCGGGCTCCTCGACGGCGATCTCGCCCCCGGCGACCGGCTCCCCGGCGAGCGCCGGCTCGCAGCCGACCTCGGCGTCGGCCGATCGAGCGTGCGCGAGGCGCTCCGCGTGCTCGAGGCGATGGGCCTCGTCCGAACGCAGACCGGGTCGGGGCCGACCGCGGGCGCCATCATCGTGTCGACCCCGAGCGGCGGCATGAGCACCCTGATGCGCCTGCAGGTCGCCGCCAGCGGGTTCCCGGTGCACGACATCGTGGCGACCCGGCTGCTGCTCGAGGCGCACGTCGTAGGCGACCTGGCATCGGACGCGGCACCGGGCGCGGCGGACGCACCGGCCGGATCCGGCCCCGTCCACGCTCTCGGCGCCGCGGAGCGACTGCTCGACGCGATGGACGACCCCGGGCTCGAGCCGGCCGAGTTCCTCGCGCTGGATGCCTCGTTCCACCTCGCGCTTGCCGAGGCATCCGGCAACCAGGTGGTCACCGCGATGATGGTCGGCATCCGAAACGGGATCGAGGCCTACGCGCTCGCCGGGCAGGAGCGGATCGCCGACTGGTCGGCCACGTCGTCGCGGCTGCGCGCGGAGCATCGCGGCGTCCTTGACGCCATCCGCTCCCGCGACCCGGCCGCGGCCCGCACCCGCATCCGAGACCACATCTCCGGCTACTTCGCCGAGATCTCATCCGTCCCGGGATCCGCCCCGTCCACCCGCCCGTGACGCCGTGCGTCCACACCAGAGAGGCCGCCGAGACATGGTCCAGCGCCAGTTCCCGAATCCGCGCGAGCTCGCCGAGCTCATGCGGTTCAAGACCCCGACCCTGAACCCGACCGAGCGCCGCCTCGAGAAGGCCCTCACGATCGGCGACCTCCGGGCGATCGCGAAGCGGCGCACGCCGAAGGCGCCCTTCGACTACACCGAGG
Source organism: Agromyces litoreus (assembly GCF_040496015.1). Lineage (NCBI taxonomy): Bacteria > Bacillati > Actinomycetota > Actinomycetes > Micrococcales > Microbacteriaceae > Agromyces > Agromyces litoreus. The sequence continues at coordinate 227,180 of NZ_JBEPKA010000004.1, read as the reverse complement.
GATCGGCCGAGGCCGAGCTCTCGCTCGCCCGCGCCCGTCAGGCATTCCTCGACATCGAGTTCCACCCGTCGATCCTGCGCAACGTGCCCGAGGTCGACACGAGCCGGCAGGTGCTCGGCGGGCCGAGCGCGCTGCCGTTCGGGATCGCGCCGACCGGGTTCACCCGGATGATGCAGACCGAGGGCGAGGTCGCCGGTGCCGGAGCGGCCGGCGCCGCCGGGATCCCGTTCGCGCTCTCGACGCTCGGCACCACCTCGATCGAGGGAGTGAAGGCGGCCAACCCGCACGGCCGCAACTGGTTCCAGCTCTACGTGATGAAGCAGCGCGAGATCTCCTACGGCCTCGCCGAGCGCGCCGCGGCGGCCGGCTTCGACACGCTCCTCTTCACCGTCGACACCCCCGTCGCGGGCGCGCGCCTGCGAGACAAGCGCAACGGCTTCTCGATCCCGCCCCAGCTGACCCTCGGCACCGTGCTGAACGCGCTGCCCCGCCCGAGCTGGTGGATCGACTTCCTGACCACCCCGAAGCTCGAGTTCGCGTCGCTGTCCTCCACCGGCGGCACCGTCGGCGAGCTGCTCGACTCGGCCATGGACCCCACGATCTCGTTCGCCGACCTCGACGTCATCCGGCAGATCTGGCCCGGGAAGATCGTGGTGAAGGGCGTGCAGACCGTGGATGACGCGAAGCTGCTCGCCGACGCGGGAGTGGACGGCATCGTGCTCTCCAACCACGGCGGCCGCCAGCTCGACCGCGCCCCCGTGCCGTTCCTGCTGCTGCCCGAGGTGGTCCGCGAGGTCGGCCACGACCTCGAGGTGCACCTCGACACCGGCATCATGTCCGGCGCCGACATCGTCGCCTCGATCGCGCTCGGCGCCCGCTTCACGCTCATCGGCCGCGCCTATCTCTACGGCCTCATGGCCGGCGGACGCCGGGGCGTCGATCGGGCCATCGAGATCCTCCGCGGCGAGATCGTGCGCACCATGAAGCTCCTCGAGGTCGCCACCCTCGATGAGCTCACCCCGCGGCACGTGACCCAGCTCACCCGCCTCGTGCCGGTCGCCCGCGCCGCCGCCATCGCCGGGGAGCAGGCGGCCGAACGGATGCCGCAGCCGAACTGAATCGCCGCGCCGCGCGCGCCGCGCCCGCGACTGCTCGGCTCAGGCGAGTGAGAGCACGAAGGAGAGCACGAACCCGGCCGCAGTGCTCAGCGCGACGGCCGGGCCGCCGTGCTCGTACGCCTCGGGCATGAGCGTGTCGGCGAGCGAGGCGAGGACCGCGCCCGCGGCGAACGCGAGCGGCAGCGAGATCGTCTCGGGGTCGGTGTTGGCGAGCGGCCCGGCGCCGACGACGACCGCGACGACCAGCAGCGCCGCGGCACCCGTCCACAGCGCGAGGATCCAGGCGGTCGAACGCCCCTGGGCGCGCATCGACGACGCGCCGACGAGCGCCTCCGGCAGGTTCGAGACGAAGATCGCGGCCAGCAGCGCCAACCCGCCCGAGCCCGCCTCGCCGATCGACACGCCGAGCGCCAGGTTCTCCGGCACGCCGTCGAGGGTCACGGCGGCGAGCAGGGCGAACCCCGCGGCACCCCGCGTCGTGGCCGAGGTGGGTGCCCGGTCGGATGCGGCGGCATCCGTGTCGAGCTTCGGGCTGCCCTCCACCTCCGCCGAGGGCCGCTCCCGGTCGGACGGTTGCGCCCAGCGGTCGAGCAGGGCGCTCAGCGCCGCGAAGACCACGGCGCCGACGAGCAGCCCGAGCGCGGCCCGCCCCAGTCCGCCGCGTTCGTACGCGTCCTCGAAGAGCTCGAAGGCGAGCGCGGTGATCAGTGCGCCCGCGGCGAACGAGAGCAGGATCGCGAGCAGCCGCTTCGGCAGCTCCACGCGCGCCCCGAGTGCGGCGCCGACCACGAGCGCGCTCGAGGCGACGATCCCGAACCACAGCGCCGTCCCCACGCCGGAATTCTGGACCCGTTGCGGCCGGACCTGAAGGGGATTGACGCGCCGCGGCGGTCGGACTCCGAGTTCGACGACGGCGTGCGCGTGCCCGATCGCCGTGGACGGAACGACGAGCACGGCCCGCTCGGGGACGGGCCGTGCTCGAGCCGGGATCGGTCAGGCGGTTGCGGCCGCCGTCGGGCGCGTTCGGGTCGCCGACGGCTGCGGGGTCATCGCGAGCGCCACCCCGAGCAGCACCGAGGTGCCGAACAGCAGCCAGTCCGCGATCACCATCGCGGGCTGCCGGAACCCGATCTCCATCGGCGTGCCCGAGGCCATGACCGAGATCATCACGGCGAACACGAGCACCAGGCTGGCGGCGACGGCGATGGGGGCGAAGCTCAGCGGGCCGAACGACCGGTTCCGCAGGGCCAGCACGCCCGCCGTGATGAGCACGCCGGCCACGATGAGCAGGCCCGGACCCTGCACGAAGCCGAGGACGTCGTCCACCATCGACCGCAACGGCGACGTGGTCGGGAGCCCGTACGCGTACATGGAGGATCCGCCGACGGTGACGAGCACGCCGCCGACGATCGCGGCGATGCGCAGCCACCTGCGCGTCCGATCGGCGACGCCGAGTCGTCCGACGAGCCCGACGAGTCCGACCGTGAGCAGGATGCCGCCGATCAGCAGGATCGTGGGATGGACGAGGAACGAGCTCGACTCCAGGCCGATCGCACCGCTGGTCGTCGAGAGGAAGCCCCAGAACGCGTAGCTGCTGTAGCTGGCGATGATGAGGGGCAGGCCGACGGCCGCGGCGATGCCGTAGCCGACTCCGGGCGCGTTGACGTGCATGGCGGTCTCCTTCCGGGCGTGCTCCATGGCCGCCGCCAGGAGCAGGTCGAACACGATGCGGGCACGCGTGGCCCGCACGGCGCGCTCGCCGTCGACCTGGGCTTCGCGCACGCTGTCGCGGGCCAGCAGGCGCATCTCGTGACCGTACTCATCCCGGAACGCGGCGGGGAACGCCCGCAGCGCCACGTCGACCGCACGGCCCTCGAGCATCGGCGAGGACATCAGGCCGCGCTCCACCCGGGCAACAGCCGCTTGGCGGCGGCCTGCTCGGCGAGTGCCGCGACCCGAACGGCCTCGGCCGCGGCGACGCGCTCGCCGAGCCCGGTGAGCCGGTAGTACCGGCGGCGCTCGTCGTCGAGCTCGGGGTCGACGCGGGTCTCGGTCTCCTCGATGAGCCCGAGGCCCCGCAGCCGCTTGATCGCGCCGTAGAGCGTTCCGGGCGCCAGGACGATGGAGTCGCCGGTGCGGACGCGCACCTCCCGCATGATGCCGTAGCCGTGCCGCTCCTCGTCGGCGAGCGAGAGCAGGATGTGGAACACCGGCTCGCTGAGCGGGAGCAGGTCCTTCGGCTGGCGTTCGGCGTGCATCGTGCCTCGATTCGGGATGACGTGGTCTATATCGCGTCACGATACATCCGTGCGCGAGCGTCGTCAAGGGTTGCGCACCCCCTGATCCGGGGGTGCGCTCACGGCGTATTCCGGGGGACCACCCCCTGAACCGGCGCGACTCGCTCGATAGACTTCAGTGAGTTTCCGTCGGCCTCCTCGGGTCGTCGTCGGTCCGAGGATGGGGGGCATCAGGTCGTGATCCACGCCGCGCTCATCCCCTGGCTCGATCCCGAGACGATCATCCAGACGGCGGGGCCCTGGGCCCTGCTGGTCGTGTGCTTCATCGTGTTCGCCGAGACCGGCCTCCTGGTCGGGTTCCTCCTGCCCGGCGACACGCTGCTCGTGATCTCGGGGCTGCTGTCGAACTCCGAGGTGGTGCCCCCGAACGGCGTGTTCGGCGTCTCGGTGTGGATCGTCGCGCTGCTCATCGGCCTCGCGGCGTTCCTCGGCGGCGAGGTGGGCTACGAGATCGGCCATCGCGGCGGCCCACGCGTGTTCGAGAGGCGCGAGAGCGGGCTCTTCAGCGTCAGGAACGTCGAACGGACCAACGCCTTCTTCGAGCGCTTCGGCGGGCTCACGATCATCCTCGCCCGCTTCGTGCCCATCGTGCGCACCTTCGCCCCGGTCGCCGCGGGCGTCGGCCACATGAACCGTGCGCGCTACACGCTCTACAACTTCACCGGCGCCGTGCTGTGGGGCTTCGGCCTGACGATGCTCGGCTACGCCGTGAGCTTCATCCCGCCGATCGCCGACCTCGTGCGCGAGTACATCGACCTGATCCTGCTCGTCGCCGTCGGCGGCACCGCCCTCGTCACGGCGTGGCACTACTTCAGCGAGCGACGCAAGGCCAAGCGCGCCGCGGCCGCCGGCGAAGACGTCGTGACCGACGAGGAGGAGGCCGAGGAACTCGTGCTCGATCCCGACGTGTTCGATCGCCCCCCGCACCTCGACGGCGAGCACGGCGACGACGGGCACCACCACGGCGAGCACCACCACGGCGAGCACCACCACGGCGACCGCCCGTCCGGCGACTGACGCCGCCGGCCGGAGCCGGCATCGTGCACCCGATCGGACCGTCAGGCGTGCGCGGCCGACTCGTGACGGCCGCGACCCGACGGTTCGAGCTGGAAGGTGGAGTGCTCGACGTCGAAGTGCTCGTCGAGGCAGCCGCCCAGCTCGTCGAGCAGCGCCCCCACGCGCTCCTCGGCGAAGACCTCCGGCTCGACCTCGACGTGCGCGCTGAAGACGTGCGCGCCGGTCGTGATCGCCCAGACGTGCACGTCATGCACGGCGACCACTCCAACGGTACGCAGGATGTGCTCGCGGATCTCCGCGACATCCGTCTCGGCCGGGACCGACTGGCTGAGCACGCGCATGACGTCGCGCAGGAGCACGATCGCTCGCGGCACGATGAGGCCCGCGATGAGCAGGGACGCGATCGGGTCGGCCGCGTCCCATCCGGTCGTGAGGATCACGATGGCCGCGGCGATCACCAGCACCGAGCCGATCGTGTCGCCGAGCACCTCGAGGTACGCGCCGCGGAGGTTGATCGACTGCGACGCGCCGCCGCGCAGGACCAGCAGTGCCGCCACGTTCGCGACCAGGCCCGCGACGGCGATCACCAGCATGGGGCCGCCGGCGACCTCGTGCGCCTCGCCCTCCGCCCCGGAGAGGAGCCGGCCCACGGCGCCGGTCGTCACGGCGACGGCCACGGCGATCAGCAGCACGCCGTTCACGAGCGCGCCGAACACCTCGAAGCGCCGGAAGCCGTACGTCTGCCGGTCGTTGGCGGGACGCGAGGCGACGATCGCGGCGCCGAGCGCGACGACCAGGCCGAGCAGGTCGCTCGTCATGTGGCCGGCGTCGGCGAGCAGCGCGAGCGATCCGCTCAGCAGCCCGCCGACGACCTGCACGACGACGAACGATCCGATGATCGCGATCGCGATCCCGAGTCGGCGGCGGCCGGCGGCGTGCGCGTCGGCGGCGTGGTCGTGCGAGTGTCCCATCCCCTCCAGCGTAGGCACGGATCGCGCACCCGGACGCAGATGGGAATGAGACGCGTTCTCGCCGGCCGGGCCCGGTCAGCGCTCGCGCGCGATCCGCTCCAGTTCCGGGAGCAGCGCGCGGAACGCGCGCGCCCGGTGGCTGTGCGCGTTCTTCACCTCGGGCGCGAGCTCGGCCGCCGAGACCTCGAACCCGTCGGGCAGGAAGATCGGGTCGTACCCGAATCCGTTCACGCCCGCGCGCTCCGCGGCGATGCGCCCGGGCCACTCGCCGACGGCGGCGAACTCGTGCGGCTCGCCGCCCGCGGCATCCGGCACGACCAGCGCGATGGTGCAGTGGAAGCGGGCCGCGCGGTGCGGGTCGCGGATGTCGGCCAGCTGGGCGAGCAGGAGCTCGAGGTTGGCCTCGGCCCCGCGTCCCGGCCCGGCCCACCGGGCGGAGAAGATGCCGGGCGACCCGCCCATCACGTCGACCGAGATGCCAGAGTCGTCGGCGAGCGCCACGCGGCCGGTGTGTGCTGCCGCGGCACGCGCCTTGATGAAGGCGTTCTCGTCGAACGAGGTCCCGTCCTCGACGGGCTCCGGCCCGTCGTAGGGCAGCACCGTGAGCCCCGGCAGCGCGGACCCGAGGATCTGCTGGAACTCGGCGACCTTGTGGGCGTTGTGCGTGGCGAGGACGACCTCGAGCGGCTGCGGCATCCGTCGGCCCTCGCTCAGCCCGCGGCGCCCGCGCCCGCGTCGCCGGGCTGCGCCTCGAGCGCGGCGCGCTGGATCGCGGCGAGGTCGGCGGTGCCGGCGAGCGCGAGGTCGAGCAGCGCGTCGAGCTCCCGGCGGTCGAACGGCGCGCCCTCGGCGGTGCCCTGCACCTCGACGAACAGGCCGCGACCGGTCGCGACGACGTTCATGTCCGTCTCGGCGCGCACGTCCTCGACGTAGGCGAGGTCGAGCATGGGCGTGCCGTCGATGATGCCGACCGACACGGCCGCGACCGTGTCGATGAGCGGCGTCGCCTTCTGCCCGATGAACTTCTTCCCGCGCGCCCACTCGATCGCGTCGGCGAGCGCGACGTAGGCGCCCGTGATCGCGGCGGTGCGCGTGCCGCCGTCGGCCTGCAGCACGTCGCAGTCGATCTGGATGGTGTTCTCGCCGAGCGCCTTCGTGTCGACGACCGCGCGCAGGCTCCGGCCGATGAGCCGGCTGATCTCGTGCGTGCGACCGCCGATGCGGCCCTTGACCGACTCGCGGTCGTTGCGCGTGTTCGTCGAGCGCGGGAGCATCGCGTACTCGGCGGTGATCCAGCCCTTGCCCTTGCCGGTGAGCCAGCGCGGGACCCCGTTGGTGAAGCTCGCGGTGCAGAGCACCTTGGTGTTCCCGAACGAGATGAGCGCGCTGCCCTCGGCGTGCGTGCTCCAGCCGCGCTCGATCGTGATGTCGCGCAGGGCGTCGGGCGTGCGGCCGTCGGCGCGCACGAGGTCGGGGGTCTCGGTCACGGGTGTCTCCTGTCGGTGGCGGATGCCGCGGTGGCGGCGGGAAGCGTGATGGCGCCGGTCTGCACGAGCTCGACCTGCGAGATCTCGGGCCCGATGAGCCGGTGGGCGAGGTCGAGGAAGGCGGCGCTGGAACGACCCGTGGCCTCGAAGCGGTGCTCCGGCGGCTCGGGGCTGCGCCGCTCGAGGCCCTGCGACACGAGGACCCGGTACACGTCGTTGGCGGTCTCGACGTCGCTCGAGACGAGGGTCGTGCCCTCCCCCATGACGTACGAGATGGCGCCCTTCAGGAACGGGTAGTGCGTGCAGCCGAGCACCAGGGTGTCGACGCGTGCCGCTCGGAGCGGCGCGAGGTACTCCTCGGCGACGGCGAGCACCTCGGGGCCGGTCGTGACGCCGGCCTCGACGAACTCGACGAAGCGCGGGCAGGCGGCGGACACGAGCTCGAGGTGCGGCGCCGCGGCGAACGCGTCGTCGTACGCGCGCGACTGCACGGTGCCCGCCGTCCCGATCACGCCCACCCGTCCGTTGCGGGTCGCGGCGACCGCGCGCCGGACGGCCGGCTGGATCACCTCGACGACCGGGACGTCGTACCGCTCGCGGGCGTCGCGCAGCATGGCCGAGCTCGCGGTGTTGCACGCGATGACGAGCATCTTCACGCCCTGGGCGACGAGGTCGTCGAGTACGGCGAGCGCGTAGCGGCGCACGTCGGCGATCGGCTTCGGACCGTACGGCGAGTGCTCGAGGTCGCCGACGTAGAGGATCTCCTCGTTCGGGAGCTGGTCGCGCACCGCGCGCGCGACGGTGAGCCCGCCGACGCCCGAGTCGAAGATCCCGATCGGTGCATCACTCACGAGGCACCAGCCTAGATCAGCCGCGCTCGGCGAGCGCGGTGCGCACGGCCCGCACGATGCGGCCGGTGGCCGGATGGCGGTGGTTCCGGTGCCACGCGACGCGCACCTCGATGGGCGGCGCGTCGGCGATCGGCACGAACACCACGCCGGGCCGCGGGTAGTGGTGGGCCGCGGCCTCGCTCGTGACCCCGATCGCGTCGTCCGCGGCGATGAGGTCGAGCCACTCCTCGACGTCGGACGTCTCCGTCATGGGCGGCGCGTCGAGTCCGCGCTCCTCCCACAGCGCGGGGCCGGTCGTGCCCGCGCGGCGATCGACCGCGACGACGAAGGGAACGAGGTCGGCGAGCGCGACCGAGCGGCGCTCGGCGAGCGGATGGTCGACGGGCATCGCGGCGACGCGCTGCTCGACGCCGACGAGCTCGGCGTCGAGGTCGGCGCGCTCGAGCGGATGCCGCAGCACGGCGACGTCGACCAGTCCCTCGGACAGCCCCGCGTCGCGCGCGTTGACCCGCACCATCCGGAGCGGCGCATCGGGATGCTCGCGCTTCCAGTCCCGCAGCACGGGCGTCGTGTGCGACCCGAGGGCGGCCCACGCATACCCCATGCGCACGACGCGCAGGTCGCCTCGGATGCCGGCGACGGCGCGGTCGAGCTCGGCCCGGACGCGTCGCGCGGTCGCGACCAAGGCCGCTCCGGCCTCGGTCGGCTCGACGCGACGGGTCGTGCGGTGCATGAGGGCGGCGCCCACCTCGCGCTCGAGGGCGGCCAGTGCGCGTGACACCGCCGCCTGCGACATCCCCAGCCGGTCGGCGGCGGCCGTGAAGGAGCGCTCCTCGTCGACGGCGACGAGCACGTGCAGCCACCGCAGTTGCAGATCCATGCGTTCAGCGTATCGATCGGCGCGGATTGCATTTCCGCGCGAGACTGTCGCGACGTACCGTTTCGGCATGGGGCGGAGTGGGACGGGCGGAGCGGCGGCGGTCGTCGGCGGAGCGGCCTCGGTGCAGCTCGGGGCCGCGATCGGCGCCACGATCTTCCCGCTCGTCGGACCCGGCGGCGTCGTCGCCCTCCGCCAGGCCGTGGCCGCCATCGCGCTGCTCGCGGTGAGCCGGCCCCGCCGACGGGACCTGACCTGGCAGGCCATCCGACCCGCCGTCCTGCTCGGCGGCGTGCTCGTCGTGATGAACGTCGCGGTCTACGCGGCGATCGAGCGCATCGGCCTCGGCCCGGCGGTGACCCTCGAGTTCCTCGGCCCGCTCGCGGTCGCGCTGCTCGGCTCCCGCCGCCGCGTCGACCTGCTCGCGGCGCTCCTCGCCGCGGCCGGCGTCGCGCTGCTGACCGGCACCGTGCCCGGGATCGACCCGCTCGGCATCGCATTCGCCCTCACGGCCGCCGCGGCGTGGGCCGGGTACATCGTGCTCAGCCAGCGCGCCGGGCGCACGCTGCCAGGGGTGCAGGGCACCGCCATCGCGAGCACGGTCGCGGCCCTGCTGACCTCGCCACTGCTCGTCATCGCCCTGCTCGGGCTCGAACCCGGCGCGATCGCGCTCGTCGTCGGCGTCGGCGTGGTCGCCGGCCTCCTCTCCTCCGCGCTGCCCTACTCGATCGACCTCATGGTGCTGCGCCGGATGCCGCGGCAGCGGTTCGGCGTCCTGCAGAGCGTGCACCCCGCGGCCGCCGCGCTCGCGGGACTCCTCGTACTGGGTCAGGCGCTCGGCTCGTGGCAGCTCGCGGGGCTCGCCCTCGTCACCGTCGCGAACGTCCTGGCGGTCGGCACCGGCGCCCGCGCTCCGGCGCGACGGCGCGGGAGCGTGCGCCGCGCCGGCCGGCGACGTCCGCCGCGCGCCGCCGCCGCGGCACCCTGAGGCCCGCGGCTAGGCTGGGCGGGTGACCGGGTCCGCCGCGCTGTTCACCGACCGCTACGAGCTGACGATGGTCGATGCCGCCCTCCTCGACGGCACCGCGCACCGCGAGTGCCAGTTCGAGGCCTTCGCGCGGCGCCTGCCCGAGGGGCGGCGGTACGGCGTGGTCGCGGGCACCGGCCGACTGCTCGAGCTGGTCGAGTCGTTCCGGTTCGAGGACGCCGAGCTCGAGTTCCTGCGCGAACACGGCGTGGTGCGCGATGAGACCCTCGACTGGCTCGCCGACTACCGGTTCCGCGGCGACGTCTGGGGCTACCGGGAGGGTGAGGCCTACTTCCCGGGCTCGCCGCTCGTGACGATCCAGGCGCCGTTCGCCGAGGCCGTGATGCTCGAGACGGTCGTGCTGTCGGTGCTGAACTTCGACACCGCGGTGGCGAGCGCCGCGGCGCGCATGGTGTCGGTGGCCCTCGGCCGGCCCATCGCCGAGATGGGATCGCGCCGCACCAACGAGCGCTCCGCGATCGCCGCAGCGCGGGCCGCGTACATCGCCGGCTTCGACGCGACGAGCAACCTCGAGGCCGGTCGCACGTGGGGCATCCCGACGATGGGCACGGCGGCCCACGCGTTCACCCTGCTCCACGACACCGAGGAGGACGCGTTCCGCGCCCAGGTCGAGGCCATGGGGCCGGAGACGACGCTGCTCGTCGACACGTACGACATCGCCGCCGGCGTCGAGACGGCGGTGCGCGTGGCCGGCACCGGACTCGGCGCGGTGCGCATCGACTCCGGGGACCTCCCGACAGTCGCCGCCGCGGTGCGCGAGCAGCTCGACGGGCTCGGCGCGACGCGGACCCGCATCACGGTCACCAGCGACCTCGACGAGCACGCGATCGCCGCGCTCGCCAACGCACCGGTCGACGCGTACGGCGTCGGCACGTCGGTCGTGACCGGCTCCGGCTCGCCCGCCTCGGGGCTCGTCTACAAGCTGGTCGCGCGACGCGGCGACGACGGCGCGTGGGTGGGCGTCGCGAAGGCGTCCACGAGCAAGCTCAGCGTGGGCGGCCGCAAGAACGCCGCGCGTCGCCTCGACGGCACGCGGACCGCTCGTGAGGAGCTCGTGTTCGTCGGCGACGGGCCGGAGGGCGTCGACGAGCTCGCCGGCGACGACCGGCTCCGGCCGCTCATGGTGTGCCTCATGCACGAGGGCCGGGCGGATGGCGCGTACACCGGCGTCACGGGCGTCGAGGCCGCCCGGGCGCACCACCGCGAGGTCATGCAGGAACTGCCGATCGAGGCGTTCCGGCTCGGCCGCGGCGAGCCGGCGATCCCGACCGTCTACCGGTGAGCGGGCCCACCGGCGTGCGAGTCGAGCGGAGGGGGCTCAGCCCTTCTTCATCCGCTCGTAGATCTCCTTGCACATGGGGCAGACCGGGAACTTCTCCGGGTCGCGCCCGGGGGTCCACTTCTTCCCGCAGAGCGCCCGCACCGGCTTGCCGGTGACGGCGGACTCGAGGATCTGCTCCTTCTTGACGTAGTGCGAGAACCGCTCGTGGTCGCCGGGCTCGACGCCCTCCTCCTCGAGGAGCTTCTCGAGTTCGCGATCGAGCACCGAGGTGCCGCCGCCGGGCGCGTCGGGGTCGGCGATGCTCGCCTGCGCGGGTCGGATCATGGGCTCGAGTCTACGCCGGGCTCAGGCCCGCACGGCGGCGGCGACGATCTCCGGACCGCGACGCTCGAAGATGCGCCCGCCGCCCCAGATGCCGAGCACGAACACCAGCAGCCCGAAGCCCGCGCCGGCGCCGAGGGCGGCGAGGTGCCACTCCGGGTCCTCGAAGATCCCCAGCGCGGCGAACGCGAGCGCCGGGGCCGCGACGAGGAGCGCGGCGAGCAACGCGAGCGACTGCACGAACGCGGTGACCGCGCCCGTGGACTGGGGCTGCTGGAACGGGCTGTCGCCCGGCTTGGCGACGGGGTACGGCAGTGCGGCCGACGTGATCGAGCCGATGCCGAGTCCGCCGAGCAGCAGCGCGGTGCTCACGCCGAGGAGCGAGGGCAGCAGGCGCCAGTCGTCGAGCACGAACACCGTCACCGAGCTGCCGATGCCGATCACGAGGATGCCGGTCACGAGCACGGGCACGACCCGCCCGAAGCGGTCGGCCATGCCGCGCACGCCGGAGGCCACATGCAGCCAGACCGCCGTGCCGTCGTAGGCCGTGTCGTTGTGCAGGGTCCACCCCAGCAGCAGGCAGATGAACGGCACCGGGATCAGGCCGAGGTACATCGGCGGCACGCCCGCGAGGCTGAACGGGAACACCACGAGCAGCGGCGCGACGGGCACCATGAGCATCGGCACCCAGTAGCGGCCGTCGCGGAACCAGTAGGTCGTGCTCCGGGCGGCGATCGCGCCGGTCGGACCGTGCGTGGTCCGACCGAACCAGCCCAGCCCGTGGTAGCTGCGGGCGCTCGCCTCGCGCCCCGGGGTCACCAGCATCTTGGCCACGAGCGCGTTCCACCAGATCCAGGCGAGCCACACGGTGCCCGCCGCGATGAGCAGCTTCAGGGCCGCGAGACCCCACGCTCCCGTGGCCGCCTCTCCGGGCACCGCGAACGCCGCACCGAGCGGGGTCCACGACAGCGCCGAGGCGAACACCTCGACGGCACGCCGGCCGGAGGCGACCCAGTCGACGGTGGTGAGGCCGACCGCGATGGGCGCGAGCATCACCACCAGGAGCACGCCGAGGACCGCGCCGACGTCGCGCGCGCGACGTGTCTCGAGCAGGAGCCCGGCGACGCCGGCGGCCAGCCGCGCCCCGAGGATGCACGTCGCGAACGCGAGCGCCGCCCCGAGGACGGCGAAGACCGTCTCGCCGAACCCGCGCGACCAGGTGACGACCGTGCCGGTCAGCACGATCGCGAGCGTGAGCGCGGGGACCCCGATGAGCGCCGCGATCGCGAGTCCGAGCGCGATCGTCCGATCGGGGATGCCGAAGAGGGCGAACCGCCTCGGGTCCATCGTGTCGTCGACTCCGAAGACGAGCGGTACGACGAGGAAGCCGAGCACGGTCGCCGAACCGCACACCACGAGCACGTCGCGCACGAGCGCCACGTCCTCGACCGACCGCAGGCCGACCAGCGCGAGGAACAGCAGCACCGACACGGTGAGCCCGTACGCGATCGCGAGCGAGAGCCCGACGACCTGCCAGGCGCTGCGCCGGAAGATGTTCCCGAGCAGCCGCAGCTTCAGTCGGAGAAGCTGTGCAACCATTCCATGCCTTCCGCCGCCTTGCGCCCGCCCGCGAGCTCCACGAACCGGTCCTCGAGGGTGTCGCCCCGGCGCACCTCGTCGAGCGTGCCCGAGGCGAGGACCCGGCCGCCGACGATGATCGCGGCCGAGTCGCACACCCGCTCGATGAGGTCCATGCTGTGGCTCGAGAGCAGCACCGTGCCTCCGCCGGCCACGTAGCGCTCGAGGATGTCGGTGAGGTTCGCGGCCGAGACCGGGTCGACCGACTCGAACGGTTCGTCGAGCACGAGCACGCGCGGCGAGTGGATCATCGCCGACGCGAGCGCGATCTTCTTGGTCATGCCGGCCGAGTAGTCCGCGACGAGCCGGTCGAGGGCGTCGTCGAGGGCGAACGCCTCGGCGAGGTCGGCGCTGCGCTCGAGCACGGTGCGGTGGTCCAGCCCGCGCAGCGAGCCGGAGTAGTACAGCAGCTCGGCGCCGGTGAGCCGGTCGAAGAGCCGGAGGCGATCGGGCAGCACTCCCGTGATCCGCTTCGCGGCGCGCGGCTCCTTCCAGACGTCGATGCCGTGGATGTGCACGGACCCGCCGTCGGGCCGGAGCAGCCCGGTGATCATCGACAGGGTCGTGGTCTTGCCGGCGCCGTTCGGGCCGACGATGCCGTAGAACGAGCCGGCGCGGATGTCGAGGCGGATCGAGTCCACCGCCGTCGTATCGCCGAAGCGCTTGACGAGTCCGTCGATCGCCAGGACGGTCGGCGCGTCGGCCGAAGGCGCGTCGCGCGCCACCCGGATGGTCCGCTTGTTCCGCCCCGGCGCAGCCGGGGAGGGCGTCGGCCTCGGCATCGTGCCGAGCGGGATCACCGCGACGCCTCGCTCGGCGTCGGCGTCGGCATCGGCGTCCGCCTCGGTCCCGGCCACCCCGACGGACGCGTCCTCGACGTCGCCCCGGTCGTCCGCGTCCTCCGCGGTGGCCGACTCGAGGATCGCCGACGCGCCCTCGGCCACGGAATCCTGCTCGTCGGCGTCGTCCGCCGCCGCGTCCGGCTCGTCGTCGCCCGCCGACGAGCCGCCCGTCGCGGGTCCGTCCTCGGGGCCGCCGGGGTGCCAGGTCCTCGTCACCTCGGCCGCCCGGACGACGTCGGCCTCCGTGGGCGCGTCGGCCGCGTCATCGCCGAGGGCCGCCTCGGCGTCGCCGGTCGCCGGCTCGTCGTCGACGAGCGTGCCGGTCGTCGCCGCGGCAGCGGGTTCGGTCGGCGGGTCCCCTGCGGGCTCCGACACGTCGACGTCGGGCTCGGCCTGCGCATCGCTCACGGCGAGCGCAGCGAGGTCGGCATCCTCCACGGCGTCGGTCGTGGTCGCGGGATCCTCGACGACCGGTTCGATCGGGCCGGTGGATCGGCGCGGGGCGCGCTCGGCCTCGGTGGTGTCCGTCGTCATCGACGCCGCCACCTGCGCTCGCGCCGCCGTCGCGGCCTTGCGGGCCTCGGCGGCCCGGGTGCGCGCGGCGGCAGCCGCCGCGGCCCGGCCCGACCTGGCCGCGCCGGTCTTCGCCGCGGATGCGCTGGCCTTCGTGCTGCGCGTCGAGGACGCCGCCTTCGAGCTCGTGGAGCCGGTCGGGGCCGCCGCGGCCTCGCCGGTCGGCTCGCCCTCGGCTGCGCGGTCGGTCCCGTCCGCGCCGGTTGAGGCGCTCGGCGTATCCGCGCCCTTCGTCGTGGTGCGCTTCTTCGGGGCGCTCTTCGCGGAGGCGTTCTTGGCCGAGTCGCGCTTGGCCGCAGCACCCGTCGCGGGCCGCTTGGCGGTCGACGTCGTCCGACGCGTCCCCGTCGTCGAACGCGATGCGGACGACCGCGAGCCGGTCGACGACGCCGCCGGCTCCACGGCGTCGGCGGTCGGCGACGCCTCGCTCGCCGCGGCGTCGCGCGCCGCCGCGGCCGACGCCCGCTTGGCAGCCGTCGCCTTCGCCGCGTTCGATCGAGCCGAGGAGGAGGAGCTCTGCGCGGACGTGGTCGTCCTCGACCTCGAGGCCTTCTTCGCCGCGGTGCTCGCCGCGCTGGTCCGGGCCGCCGAGGCCTCGGCGGCGTTGGTGCGGGATCCCGAGCCGCCGCCGGAACGGTTCGACCGACCGCCGGGACGTCCCTTCGCGGACGCGCCGGACTCCCCCCGATCAGCGGACACCCCCGTGCCGGTGCCTTCGGGAGTCTCGTCGTCAGCAGTTGCTCGCGAAACGGAAGTCACCACGACAACCTACCAACGACTGCGCTCCGGGCCGCGGACGTGCACAGTGAATTCACGCCGCGTCGTGACGAGCCTCGGAGGCCGGCCGACCGGATCGCCGCATCACGATCGCACTACGGACGAATGCAACCCCCAGCACGAGATCCCCCGGTCGGGTATCCTTTAGGCGGCATAACGGCGTGTCCAGCAGTGAACTTACGGGTGAACAGCAATCGAACTCGCCTTGACGCGGGGGCGATGCTGCATCCGATCGAACAAGGAGATGCAGTGACCACCCAGATCGTGATCCTCGCAGCCGGCATGGGGAGCCGGCTCGGGCGTTCCCTCCCCAAGCCGCTCACCGAGCTCAGCGACGGCCGCACGATCATGCGCCAGCAGTTCGACAACATCGAGCATGCGTTCGGCCGCAACGCCGCCGTGACGCTCGTGGTGGGCTACAAGCTCGAGCACATCATCGAGGCGTTCCCGCAAGCGTCCTTCGTCTACAACGAGGAGTACGACCAGACGAACACGTCGAAGTCGCTCATGCGCGCGCTCCAGGCCTCGCAGCCCGGCGGCGTGCTCTGGATGAACGGCGACGTCGTCTTCGACCCGCGCATCCTCGACCGGGCGCTCGCGTACATCGCACGCGACCAGTCCTTCGTCACCGTGAACACCGCCAAGGTGTCCGACGAGGAGGTCAAGTACACGACGACCGCCGAGGGCTACATCAAGGAGCTGTCCAAGACCGTCAAGGGCGGTCTCGGCGAGGCGGTCGGCATCAACTACATCTCCGCGCGCGACAAGGCCGTGTTCCTCGCGCACCTGCAGCGCGTCGGCGCCCAGGACTACTTCGAGCGCGGCCTCGAGCTCGCGATCGAGCAGAACGGCCTGCTCGTCGAGCCGATGGACGTCTCCGACCTGTACGCCGTCGAGATCGACTTCGCGGAGGACCTCGACCGCGCGAACCACTTCGTGTGACCTGCGCCGCCAACAGCGTGGAGAGCGGATGCCGGTGACGGCATCCGCTCTTCGCATCTCCGGCGGATTCCCGCGCCAGCGCACCGATCCGGGCGGTTCGGAGGCGAGGCTCCGGCCCTCTACGATGAGATCGTGATGAGCTACGCCGACTCGCATCCGTTCACGCGGACGCCATGGAGCGGCTATCGCCATTCGCTCTGGCTCCTCACCACCCGGGACCTCAAGGTCCGCTACTCGACGTCCGCGCTCGGCTACGTGTGGTCGGTGCTCGACCCGCTCGTGATGGCCGGCATCTACTGGTTCGTCTTCACGCAGGTGTTCGAGCGCGGGGTCGGCCATCCGCCGTACATCGTCTTCCTGCTCGCGGGCCTGCTCCCCTGGATGTGGTTCAACGGAGCGGTGGGCGACTCGACCCGGGCGTTCCTGAAGGATGCCAAGCTCGTCCGCTCGACGATGATCCCGCGCACCATCTGGGTGAATCGGATCGTCCTCTCGAAGGGCATCGAGTTCATCCTCGCCCTCCCGGTCCTCGCGTTCTTCGCCGTCGTCTTCGGCGCGACCGTGTCGTGGGAACTGGTGCTGTTCCCCCTGGGTGTGCTCCTGCAGGCGGTGCTGACGGTCGCCGTCAGCCTCATCGTCGCGCCGCTCGTGGTGTTCTTCCGAGACCTCGAGCGCGCCGTGAAGCTCGCGCTGCGCTTCCTGTTCTACGCCTCGCCCATCATCTACGGCACGAGCGACCTGCCCGGGAGCTTCCAGTTCTGGGCCGCCTTCAACCCGCTGAGCGGGGTGTTCAGCCTGTATCGCGCGGGGTTCTTCCCCAGCGAACTCAACTGGTTCGACGTCGGAGTGTCGGCGGCCATGTCGCTCGCACTGCTCGCGCTCGGGCTCTGGATCTTCCGGTCGTCCGAGCGACAGGTGCTGAAGGAGATCTGATGGGCCCCGAAGCATCCGCTCCCCCGGCGTCGCCCGCCGAGTACGCGATCCGCGTCCAGGGCCTGGGCGTGCGGTTCCGCCGCAACCGACGCGCACGGCGATCGTTCAAGGACCTCCTGGCGGGCCGGCGTCGTCGAACGCGGCCCGGCGAGTTCTGGGCCCTGCGCGAGGTGACCGTCGACGTCCGGCCCGGCGAGGCGATCGGCGTGGTCGGCCGGAACGGCCAGGGCAAGTCGACGCTGCTGAAGCTCGTCGCCGGCGTGCTGATCCCCGACGAGGGCGCCGTGACCGTGACCGGCGGCGTCGCGCCCCTCATCGAGATCACCGGCGGCTTCGTCGACGACCTGACGGTGCGCGACAACGTGTACCTCACTGCCGGCCTGCACGGGATGACCCGCGCCCAGATCGATGCGAAGTTCGACGAGATCATCGACTTCGCCGAGATCGGCGACTTCCTCGACACTCCCTACAAGCACCTCTCGAGCGGGATGAAGGTGCGCGTCGCGTTCGCGGTCATCTCCCAGCTCGAGGAGCCGATCCTCCTCGTCGACGAGGTGCTCGCCGTCGGCGACAAGGCGTTCCGCGAGAAGTGCTACCGCCGCATCGAGGAGCTCCTGGCCGGCGGCCGCACGCTCTTCTTCGTCTCGCACAACGAGCGCGACCTGCGCCGGTTCTGCACGCGCGGGCTGTACCTCGACAAGGGCGCCCTCGTCGAGGACGCCGGAATCGACGAGGTGCTCGAGCGCTACAACGCCGACTACGGAAAGCGCTGACGTCAAGCCCCCGTCCCCGTTGGCGGGTCCCCACGACGTTCCGAGCCGGCCCGCCTAGGATCGTCGGCATGTCCGAACCAGTGCACCGGATCACGACGATGGGCCCGGCCGCGCCCGCCGACGGGCCGCCTGCCCTCCGGGACACCCCGCCCGAGCCGCCGCCTGCCACCGATCCGGCCGATCGGGCGGTGGGCCTCGAACGCGGCCTCGACCGGCTCCTCTCGATCCAGCGGCCGATCGTCCTCGCGCACCTTCGCACCATCCGCCGTTCCCACCCCGACGCCACCCCGGCCGAGCTGATCCGGGTGCTCGAGCGGCGCTACCTCGCCGCCGTGACCACGGGCGGCGCCGCCGTCGGCGCGACGGCCGTGGTGCCCGGCATCGGGACCGGGATCACGCTCGCGCTCTCGGGCGTCGAGACCGCGGGCTTCCTCGAGGCCACGGCCCTGTTCGCCCAGTCCGTCGCCGAGGTGCACGGCCTCCACATCGAGAACCCGGATCGGGCCCGCGCCCTCGTCATGACGCTCATGATGGGCCGCGAGGGCGTCGACCTCGTGCGCCAGTTCGCCGCGCAGGCCACGGGCACGGGCGTTCCCCGCAATGCCTACTGGGGCGAGGTGATCACGACCGGACTGCCCAAGGCCGTCATGTCGACCGTGGTCGACCGACTGCGCCACGTCTTCGTCAAGCAGTTCGCCCTGCGCGGCGGCGCGGGCATCGTCGGCCGGGCCATCCCGTTCGGGATCGGCGCCGCGATCGGCGGCGCGGGCAACCACATCCTCGGTCGTCGGGTGCTGCAGCACGCGCGCCTCGGGTTCGGCCCGGCACCGGAGTGGCTGCCCATCGAGCTGGAACCGCGCGAGCCGGGCGACCCGGCTATCGTGCGGGGGCTGCGCCGCGGTGCGTCGGTCGGGGCCGCGCTCGCGTCGGCGACCAGCCGCGGCATCCGCACGGCGGGGCGGGCCCTCGGCCGACGGCGTCGCGACGAGGCGCCGCGCGAGGTGACCGCGGCACCGGACGATGCGGCGGAGACCGCGCCGGAGGAGTCGGCGCCGACCGCGAACTGATCCGATCGACCCCGGCCCGGGTCAGTCGACCTCGACCTCGTCGGACTGCTCGGCCGCCTCGCCCTCGGCGTCGTGGTCGTCGACCTCGGGGTCGGTCGCGTGCAGCGCCGCGAACCGCTCCCATTCGGCCATGAGGTGGTCGACCGCGTCGTGGAAGCGCTGCGTCGTGACGCCGGGCGTCGTGTCGCCGAAGTACCTCTCGACCCAGTACCCGAGCCGTTCGAGCGCCTGCGGGTCGTGCGCGACCTCGTCGACCCGTGCGAGCATCGCGGCGCCGTCGGCCGCGTCGAGCCACTCGCACGCCGAGAGGTAGCCGCCGGTGTCCACCTGCGCGTCGGGACTGACCGGGCGGGTGATCAGCAACGGCCTGCCGGCGGCCAGGCGGTCGTAGACCATCGCCGAGATGTCGACGATCGCGACGTCGGCACTCGCGAGCTGCCAGCCCAGCTCCTTGCCCTGGTCGAACACGTGGTGCGCCGACGCGTCGGCCGCGTTGGCCTGCTCGATGAGCCGCACGATCTCCCGGTTCGCCGCACCGTACTCCGGGTCCACGACGCCGGAACGCGGATGCGGTCGATAGATGACGCGGTGGCGACCGGTCGCGAGCAGCGCCCGGACCAGCTCGACGCCGTGGGAGGCGATCGATCCATAGGCGGCGGCGCCGCGGTCGCCCTCCCACGTGGGCGCGTACAGCACGACCTCGCGGTCGTCGTCCGGGTACGGCAGCGGCCGGCCGTCGAGGTAGTGGTCGGCCTGCGGGCGACCGATCGGGATGGCGCGCTTGTCGAAGTCGTAGTCCCAGAGCACCTTGTCGAGGCGGGCCCGTGCGGCATCCCCCGCGATGAGGGCGTAGTCGTAGGCCTTGAACTGGTTCGTGGTCATGTACATCTTGTCGGACTCGCCGTGGTTGATGAACACGTGCCACCGGCGCCCGTAGCGCATCATCTGGAAGTTCTTGGCGTTCTGGTTCACGTAGAAGACCACGTGCAGGTCCTGCTCGTGGATGACGCGTTCGAGGTCGGCGACCCGGCGCACGTACTCGACCGGAAGGGGCGACTCCTCGAGCAGCGCGAGCGCCGCGCCCGAGGCGCGGCTGAGGATCACCACGGGGTGCCGCTCGGCGAGCGTGGCGAGCGGCTGGTACCACTGGCGGAGCTGGTAGAGGTTCACCTTGCCGTCGGCGAAGTACACGCCGACGCGGAAGCGGTGCGCGGGGAGGGCGCCGCGGTCCGCGAGCCGCCGGCCGAGCTCGCCCTGCGCCTTCCGCGACCGGACGACGTTCTGCACGAGCTTCACCGCGCGACGCGCGTCTCTCCTCAAACCCACCGTCCAAGGGTAGCCGCCGCCGCATGCGGCCCGTGACGCTCAGACCACGGGAGGACGGCCCGCCCGTGCCATCCGCCACACGGTGCGCCACCGCATCGGGCGGCGCTCGCCCGGGTCCTCGCGCCACCCGGCCATCCAGCCCCCGAACCACGCCCGCAGCGCGGCCGGATGGCGGAACCAGCGCAGCACCTGGATCGCCGTCCACGACCCGACGTAGCAGGGCACGAGCACCGCGGGGAGGTTGCGGCGCGCCAACCACACCCGGTTCCGGGCGTTCAGGCGGTAGTAGTAGGAGTGCCGCGCCGGGTCGATGACCGGGTGCGCCGCTTCGAGGTCGCCGGCGTACCAGGCGCGGGCGCCGGCATCCCACACGCGCCAGGCGAGCTCGATGCCCTCGTGCGCATAGAAGAACGGGTCGGCCCACCCTCCCGTGGCGTCGAACACCCGGCGCGGCATGAGGACCGCGCCCTCCCAGCAGGAGAAGACGTCGCCGGAGTGCGAGGGGTCGCCCTTGCGGATGCGCGGGATCCACCGTCGCGGCGACGCGAGCCCGGTCGGGTCGATGACGCGCGGCTGCACGAGTCCGAGGTCGGGGTGCGCGGCGAGCAGGCGGCATCCGTCGGCGAGGAACACCCGGTCCGGCAGGTAGGCGTCGTCGTCGAGGAAGAACAGGACGTCCCCGCCGACCTCGGGCACGCCGCGGTTGCGGCCGGCCGGGATGCCGAGGTTCTGCGGCAGGTGGAGCGTGCGGACCTCGGGGGGCAGCGCGGGCTCGGCGGTCGCCGGGTCCCAACCGTTGCCGACGCACACGACCTCGACGTCGACGCCCTCCTGGTCGAGCACGCTCCGGATGCCCCGGGCGAGTTCGGCCGGGCGTCGGCCCATGGTGAGCACGACGACCCCGACCCGCGGCCGGGAGCCCCCGGCGGGAGCGTCAGGAGCGGACACGACGCGAGGCCATGATGGCGACGAAGTGGCCGATGAGCGCGAGCAGGGCCAGCGGCAGCAGGGCCGCGAGCACGACCCGGTCGACGAGCGGCTGCCCGGCGAACAGCCCGATCACGGCGGCGGCGAACGCGATGAGCGTCAGCTCGACCGAGTGGTAGAGGCGATGGAACGGCACGAAGCGCGCGGCCCGGCGCAGCGTGGCGACGAGGCCCGGCCGCGGCGCGGTCTCGCCGTGCGTGTCGGCGAGCTTCGGGAGCCCGGCGTTGGCGCGCGCGACGTGGACCATGTCGTTCAGGGCCTTGTTCAGCACGATCACGAGCGCGAGCAGCGCCGCGATCGTGGTCCAGAGGAAGTCGGCGGGGAACTCGAGCGGGTACGCCGCCGCGCGGATGCCGAGCGCGAGCGGGATCAGCGCCTCGGTCGTGTAGTGCCCGACCTTGTCGAGGAACACGCCAGCGGGGCTGGACGTGCGCCGCCATCTGGCGACCTCGCCGTCGCAGCAATCGATGAGCATCTGCAGCTGGCCGAGCACGACCGCGAGCAGCGCGCCCCAGATGCCGGGGATGAGCAGCGCCGCGGCCGTCGACCAGCCGACGAGGATCATCAGCGCCGTCACGCCGTTCGCCGAGATGCGCGTGTGCAGGAACAGCCAGGTCAGGTAGGGCGAGAGGTCGCGCAGGTACAGCGACGCCGTCCAGTGCTCGGCGTTGCGGCGCTGGCGCACCTCGGGCGGCTGCGTCACGGCGCGCTGCTCGGCGAGGCTCGAGGGGATCCCGCGTTCCGGCGTGGGTTCGGACATGCTCACCTTCCCGTGTGCTCGGCGATGTTGCTCGTGAGCGACAGGTAGCCGAGCACGAATCCGGCGCCCCAGGCGACGTGGATGGTCGGCAGCACGAGCACGAACCAAGCGGCGGTCGCCGCACCACGGCCCCGCGCGTAGGCGAGCGTCGCGAGGAGCACGAAGAGCAGGTACACCGCCGGCACGACGAAGCCGAGCAGCAGCCACGGCGGCTGGCCCCCGGCGGCCTGCACGAGGCCGATGACGCCGAGGACGGTGCCGAGGACGACGCCCACGACCATCGCGGGCGGCACGAAGTAGCGCAGCCCGTTCGATGCGGGGAAGCGCCGGGCGAGCTCGCCCCGCCACAGCCCGGTCGAGAACATCTGGCGCGCGAGCCGCTCCACGCTCGAGCGGGGCCGGTACGTCACCGCCAGGTCGGGGGTGAACCACACGGTGCCGCCGGAGGAACGCAGGCGACGGTTCAGCTCCCAGTCCTGGCCGCGCTTGATCGTCTCGTCGAACAGCCCGACGCGCTCGAGCGCGCTGCGCCGGAAGACGCCGAGGTAGACCGTCTCGGCCGGTCCCTCCTGGCCGCCGACGTGGAAGGCGGAGCCGCCGAGCCCGACGGGCGTCGTGTAGGCGAGCGCGACCGCGCGCTCGAAGGCCGTCTCGCCTCGGGCGTCCATGATGCCGCCGACGTTGTCGGCTCCGGTGCGCACGAGGGTCTCGACCGCGACCCGCGTGTAGTCGGGCGTGAGCATGGAGTGCGAGTCGACCCGGACGACGACGGGGTACCGCGCGGCTCGGATGCCGAGGTTCAGCCCCGCGGGCGTCGATCCGACCTCGTTGTCGAGCACGCTCACGCGTGCATCGCGCGCGGCGAGATCGGCGACCAGCTCGGTCGTGCCGTCGATCGACGGGCCGAGGGCGATGAGCACCTCGACGGGACCGTCGTACTCCTGCGCGAGGATCGACTCGACGGCCGCTCGCACGTGCGAGGCGTCGTTCAACACGGGCATGACGAAGGAGACGCCGATCGGCGGCTCCAGGTCCCCCGGATGGTGCTGGTCGGGCATGGTCCTCACTCGTGCGCAGGGTCGATCGAGCCTAGCAGCCGGACCCCGTCCGGGACGGGCTCCCGCGCCCGGCCGTCCGGGACGACGACGGGGGCCGGGCCCAGCGGCCCGGCCCCCGTCACGGAGCGGATGCGATCAGCCGGAGCGATCAGCCGTCGTAGGTTCCGAGCGTCACGGTCACGGTCTCGGTCTGCCCGTCGCGCACGTAGGTGAGCTCGGCCTCGGCACCGCCGGCGAGCGCACGGATCTGCGCGGTCAGGTCGGTCTGGTCCGTGATCGGGATCTCGTTCAGCGCGGTGACCACGTCACCGGCCTGCAGGCCCGCCGCGTCGGCCGCGCCGCCGGCGCTGACCTCGGCGATCAGCGCGCCGACGACGTCGCTCTCACCGCTGGCCTGCGCCGAGGTGACGGTCGCGCCGAGCAGGCCGTGCGTGGCCGACCCGTTCTCGATGATCTCGCCGGAGACGCGCTTCGCGACGTTCGAGGGCACCGCGAAGCCGACTCCGATGTTCCCGGCCTGGCCGCCCGAGCTGTTGCCGCCCGCCGAGAGGATGGCGACGTTCACGCCGATGAGCCGGCCCTGGCCGTCGACGAGGGCGCCACCGGAGTTGCCGGGGTTGATCGCGGCATCCGTCTGGATCACGGGAATCGAGATGAGGCCTCCGCCCGACGACTGGCCCTGCTGGCCGGGGATGTCGAAGTTCCAGAAGTCGAACGGGCTGTCCTGGCTGCCGCCCTGGTCGCCCTCATCGCCCTGCCCGGCGTCGGGGGCGGTCTCGGGGGCTGCGGAGGACTCGACGTCGATGCTGCGGTTCAGCGCGCTGACGATGCCGTTCGTGACGGTCCCCGAGAGTCCGAGCGGGGCGCCGATCGCGATCGCGGTGTCGCCGACGTTCAACGCACTCGAATCCGCGAACTCCATGGGCGTCATCCCCGAGGCACCGGCGAGCTTGATCACGGCGAGGTCGGTGAGCGGGTCGGTGCCGATGAGCTCGGCCGTGTACAGGCGCCCGTCGTCGTCCTTCACCTGGATCGTGGGGTCGCCGGTCGCGCCGTCGAGGGTCACGACGTGGGTGTTCGTGAGCACGTAGCCGTCCTCGGAGAGCACGATGCCCGAGCCGGTTCCCGCGCCCTGGCCGCCCGAGACCTCGATCGTGACGACGCTCGGGCTCGCGGCCGCGGCGACCGCGGCGATCTGGTTCACCGACCCGTCGTCGCTCACGACGATGCGCTGCGTGCCGGACGAGGTCTGCTCGACGACGCTGTCGCCGCCGTCCGTCATGAGGGCGGTGATGCCGGCGCCGGAAGCGCCGCCGAGGAGCGCGGCGGCCACGATCGCGGCGGCGACGCCGAGCCCGGTGCGGCGCGGCTTCGGGGCCTTCTCCTCCGCAGGAGCGGCGGGGCCGCCGAAGGCTGGCGGCACGGTTCCGCCGCCGGCGGGTGCGTGCGCGGCGCCGGCGACCGGTGCGACGCCCGACATGGGAGCGACCGGCTCGGTGGGCGCGGTCTGCGCCGTCTGCGGCGCAGCGACGTGCTGGGCCGGCGCGGGCTGGCCCGCCGCGGGCTCGTGACGGTACTGGGCCGCGACGTAGGGCTGCGGAGCCTGGCCGGGCGTGTAGACGGTGCCCGTGGGACGTGGCGGGGTCGCGGGAGCGGCCGCGGTCGCCGGAGCGGCCGGGGTCGCGGTCGGCGGAGCGTCCTGCACGGCGGGCTCGGGGGACGCGACGGGCTCCGGCCGCGGCTCCGTCGACGCGGCGGCGGCAGGGGCTTCGTCGCGCGGGGTCTCGACCTCGGCGGCGGCATCCGCGGTGCCCGCACCCTCGGCCATCGGCTCGGGACGGGTCTCGGGATCCTGCTCGGGCCCGCCGGTGTTGGTCTCGGTCATCTTCGCTCCTTCCAGCGGATGCCAGCATCCCGCGCGAAACTGTGCGACGCGTCGGCGGTCCCTATGGCGGAGCTATGTCGCCACCGTGAACCGCCCGGACGCCGGGGACAGCGTAGCGGGGCGAGCGTGACGTACGGTGTGAACGTGGACGTCACCCCGACCCGGCCCCTCGCACCCTGGCAGCGGACCGCCGCCGGAGCCGGCCTGCTCGCCGACGACGGCGGCGTCGCGCCGACCGTCTTCGCCGAGATGAGCGCCCTGGCGGTCACGACCGGCGCGATCAACCTCGGGCAGGGCTTCCCCGACGAGGACGGACCGCGCGAGGTGCTCGACGCCGCGCGCGAGGCGATCGCCACGGGGATCAACCAATACCCGCCCGGACCCGGCATGCCCGTGCTGCGCGAGGCGATCGCCCGCCACCAGGATCGCTGGTACGGCCTCGGAGTGGACCCGGCCCGCGAGGTGCTCGTCACCGCCGGTGCGACCGAGGCGCTCGCGGCCACGCTGCTGGCCTTCGTGGACGACGGCGACGAGGTCGTCACGTTCGAGCCGTCGTACGACGCGTACGGGGCCGTGATCGCCCGCGCCGGCGGCATCCACCGCACCGTGCCGCTCCGGTTCCCGGACTGGCGCCCCGACCACGACGACCTCCGCGCCGCGGTGACCGACCGCACGCGGGTGATCCTGGTGAACTCGCCGCACAACCCCACGGGGGCCCTGCTCGACGAGGCCACCCTCGACCTGGTCGTCGAGCTCGCGCACCGCCACGACGCGCTCGTGGTGACCGACGAGGTCTACGAGCACCTCGTGTTCGACGGGGTCCACGCCCCGATCGCGACCCGACCCGGGGCCTGGGAGCGGACGATCTCGATCTCCTCCGGCGGGAAGACCTTCAACACGACCGGGTGGAAGATCGGCTGGCTCACCGGCCCGGCGCACCTCGTGACCGCCGTGCTCGCGGTCAAGCAGTACCTGACGTTCGTCAACGGCGCGCCCTTCCAGCCCGCGATCGCGGCCGGCCTCGACCTCCCCGACCGCTTCTTCGCGGACGCCGCCGCCGAGCTCGCCGCACGCCGCGACCTGCTCGTCGCCGGGCTGCGCAGCGCCGGCTTCGACCCGTCCGTGCCCGCCTCGGGGTACTTCGTCGTGGCGGACGCCGCCCCGCTCGGGGAGCCCGACGGCGAGGCGCTCTGCCGCGAGCTGCCCCACCGCGCGGGCGTCGTCGGCGTGCCGGTCACCGCGTTCGTGCACCCGGAGCGACGCGACGAGGTGCGCAGCCTGGTGCGCTTCGCGTTCTGCAAGCGACGCGAGGTCCTCGAGGCGGCGGCCCAGCGGCTCGCGGCGCTCAGCTGAGCGGATCCTCCTACCCCGGCGCCGTCGCGGCATCCGCTTCCCGGACGACCACCGCGAACCGCCGCAGCGCGAGCGCGGGGTTGCGCCGCCGCACCTCGGCGATCCGGTCCTCCGAGATCCACGCGATCGCGACATCGGCCTGCTCGCCGATGGTCGCCGCCTCGACGCCCATCGGATCGACGATCATGCTGTTCCCGGCGCCGATGGGCGGAGCGTGGTCCGCGGCGAGCACGTAGGCGGTGTTCTCGATCGCCCGGGCGGTGGTCAGCGTCCGCCAGTGCGCCTCCTTGAGCGGACCGCGCACCCATTCCGCGGGCATGCAGATCGCGTCGGCCCCCGCATCGACGATCCGGCGCGTGACCTCCGGGAAGCGTGCGTCGTAGCAGGTCTGCAGCCCGAAGCGGATGCCGTCGACCGCGAAGGTCTCTGGTTCGCCGATCTCGCCGGGGGCCACCCACTCGCTCTCGCGCTGGCCGAACGCGTCGTAGAGGTGGAGCTTCCGGTAGCTCGCGACGACGCCCTCGTCCGGAGCGATCGCGACGACCGTGTTGGCCACCCGGCGCGACTCCCCCGCCGGACGCTCGATCATGCCGGCGACCACGTGCACGCCGAGCCGGTCCGCGAGGTCGGCGAGCGCGGTCGTGAACGCCCCGCCGACGGGCTGTGCGGCGTCGACCCACGCCGGGCCGGGCTCGGGCGTGAAGAAGCTCGAGTACTCGGGGAACACGACCAGCCGCGCGCCGCGCTGCGCGGCACGCTGCGCCAGGCGTTCGATCTCGGCGAGGTTGGCGTCGGGGTCGTCGCCGGGCGCGAACTGCGCGACCGCGACGGCGAGGGGCGCGGCATCCGTCTGCATGGGGCCAGCCTAGGCGCGCTCCACGGTCCTCACACGGGCAGCTCGCGCCCGACGATGACGGTGCGGCGCGGCGGCAGTTCCGCGAGGTCGGCCGGGGAGCCCTCGACGCGCCGCAGTGCGATGAACAGGCGCTGCTGCCAGCCGGGGAGCGTGGAGTCGGCGGCCGCGACCGGCGAGTCCGACGAGACCACGTAGGTCGCGTCCTCGAGCTGCGCGGCGGCGAACTCGGCGTCGGGACTCGCGGCGGCCAGTTGCAGCGCGTCGGCGACCCGCAGCGGCTGCCGGTATCCGAATCCCGCGTCGATGACGGTCACGCTGGGCGCGAGGCGACGCGGCTCCGCCTCGATCCCGAACGGCGCCGTCGTCGTCCGCATGGCCAGCACGATGACGGTCTCCGAGAGCACCCGGTACCGCTCGATGATCGTCGTGAGCGCGACCGGCGCGGTCTCGCTGCTGCGGGCGAGGTACACGGTCGTCCCTGGCACCCGCGGCGCGTCGCCGAGTCGACCGACGAGGTACTCGAACCGCGGCTCGTCGGCCAGTCGGGCGATCGTCATCCGACCCGAGCCCCGCCACCACGTCCACATCGTCACGACGAGCATGACGCCCACGCCGAGCGGCACCCATCCACCGGTGACGACCTTCGTGAGGTTCGCCGCGAGGAACGAGAGCAGCACGCACAGGATCGCGACGATCCCCAGCATCCGCATCGGCGTCAGCAGGTGCCGCGCGTGGAGCAGGAGCAGGAGCAGCGTCGTCGTGGAGCTCAGGGTCACGGTGACCGCGATGCCGTACGCCGACGCGAGCGCCGAGGAGCTCTGGAACCCGAGGACGAGGGCGATGACCGCGACCGCGAGCAGCAGGTTGACCGCCGGGAGGTAGAGCTGGCCGCGGTGCGACGTCGACGTGTGGATGACGCGGACGGATGGGATCAGCTCCAGCCTGCCCGCCTGGTGCACCGCGCTGAAGGCACCCGAGATGACGGCCTGCGAGGCGATGACGGTCGCGACCGTCGCGAGGACGACGACCGGCACCGTCGCCCAGCCCGGGACGAGGAGGAAGAACGAGTTCGGCCCGGCCGATCCTGCCTCGATCACGGCGGCGGCCTGGCCGAGGTAGGCGACCAGCAGGCACGGGAAGACCACGGCGAGCCACGCGATCGTGACCGGTCGGCGCCCGAAGTGGCCCATGTCGGCGAACAGCGCCTCCGCGCCCGTGATCGCGAGCACGACCCCGCCGAGGGCGAGGAAGGCCGTCCAAGGATGCTCCGCCACGAGCAGCACGATCCAGTGCGGCGAGAGCGCGACCAGCACCTCCGGCCCGCGGGCGATGGCGAACCCGCCGAGCACGGCCAGCAGCCCGAACCAGGCGAGCATCACGGGCCCGAACA
Organism: Agromyces litoreus; assembly: GCF_040496015.1. NCBI lineage: Bacteria > Bacillati > Actinomycetota > Actinomycetes > Micrococcales > Microbacteriaceae > Agromyces > Agromyces litoreus. The sequence continues at coordinate 198,751 of NZ_JBEPKA010000004.1, read as the reverse complement.
CCCGTCCGATGCGCGACGTGCCGAACCGCTGCACGGCGAAGAGGCCGACGAGGATCGCGACGGTGAGCGGGACGACGAGGGCTCCGAGGTCCGGGCTGATCGTGGTGAGCCCCTCGACGGCCGACAGCACCGAGATCGCCGGCGTGATCATGCTGTCGCCGAGGAACATGGCGGCACCGAGGATCGCCACCACGGTCGCGATCGTGCGCATCCGCACGCTCGGCCGCGCGCGGCGCACCTGCGCGAGCAGCGCGAGCAGGCCGCCCTCGCCGTCGTTGTCGAATCGCATCAGCACCCCGACGTAGAGCACCGAGACCACGAGCGTGATCGACCAGACCACCATCGAGGTCACGCCGTACACGGTCTCGGTCTCGACCTTGCCGGCCGGTGCGAGCGCGGCGCTCAGCGCGTACAGCGGGCTCGTCCCGATGTCGCCGAACACGACGCCGAGGGCGCCGATCGCGGCCACCGGCGTCGCCCGGGCCGCCCTCACATCCGCTCCTCGACGCCGGCGCGGATGAGCAGCCAGTTGACCGGACGGAACCCCAGCCCGCGCATCGGCACGATCGCGAAGTACTGGAACGCGATGCCGATCGCGAACGCGAACACGAAGTCCCAGACCCACACCGCGAAGATGCGCTCCTGGAACAGCCAGCCGTACCCGGTCACGACCGCGAGCACCGGCACCAGCACGAGCAGGAACTCACCGACGATGTCGTCGAGCGTGCAACCGGCGCCGCAGTGGTTCGTGCTGATCGCCACCGCCTCGGGCATGCTGCGCTTCGGCGGCGGTCGGTCGTCGCCGCGTCGCGCCGCGCGCCCGATCCGCAGGTACACCAGCAGCCACAGGATGCCGCCGAAGAGCATGTTCACCGGCCAGACGACGTTCATCACGCCCATGTGCTGCGGCCGCCGCCGCACGTCGAGCCACACCCAGCCCGCGCACGCGAAGCCGATGACGAGCGACGTCCAGGCGATCGCCGTCACCCATACCGGGAACGTGGCCGCGTCGGCGGGCATGGCCGTACTCTACGGGGGTCGGGACCGAGCGTCGCCTGCCGCGCCGACGATCCGGGGGCGTAGTCAAGTCGATCGCGTCCCGTGTGGCAAGTGCCTCCCGTCGACCCGCGATGCCTGCTGGACTGGGGTGGTTCACGCGTGGGGGCCGAACCCGGTGCCGCGCACGATCGGTCCCTACGCCGTCGGACCAGCGTCACTTCCCTCCGGCCCGGGGCCATGACAGATGGGAAACCCGTGCTCAGAGCACCACGACGCTCCGTCGGCGCCCTCGCCGTCGGAGCCTTCGCCGCGAGCTTCATCGCGGCGACCGCAGCGCCGGCATCGGCCGACGACCACCAGAACCTCCCGGGCGAACCGACCATCACGCTGCCGATCAACGACAGCGCGGCCGGCGGAACGTACGACCAGGACTTCACGCGCGTGTACGCGGGCGTCACGCCGGACGGCACCCCGGTCTACATCTACGTGCCCGAGGGGACTCCGCTCGACGGCAGTGCGCCGGTCGGCGTCGACAGCCTCGACCCCGCGTTCGACCACACCGCGCCCGACGACGAGTTCGTGCCGTGCGCCGACGCCGATGTCGCGGACTACACGATCACGCAGGCGCAGATCGACTACATGGGCGACCAGCTCGCGAACCAGATCGTCGCCGTCGACGAGGAGCACTTCGGTCTGATGGATGCCGCCGACCCGGCGGTGCCCGAAAGCGACTCGCTGGTCATGGTCGTCTACAACGTGCAGGACGAGCAGTACTACGACTGCGACGTGACGAGCTACACGGCCGGCTACTTCGCACCGGACTTCATCGACACGGTCGGCATGAACACGATCGTCATCGACGCGTACGACTGGGCGAACCGCGTCGGACCGGATGACTCGGAGTGGCGCGACGACGACCCGGCGAACGACCAGGCGACCCTCTACGAGGGCGTCATCGCGCACGAGCTCGAGCACCTGCTGCACAACTACAGCGACCCGGGCGAGTTGAGCTGGGTGGATGAGGGCCTCGCCGACTTCGCGGTGTTCCTCAACGGGTACGACGTGGGCGGCTCGCACCTGACCTACCACCAGGTGTTCTACGCCGAGACGTCGCTGACCCGCTGGGCGGGCGGCCTGGAGAACTACGGCGCCTCGTACACCTTCTTCCAGTACCTCTGGGAGCAGGCGGGCGGGAACGGCGACGGCACGTTCGATCCCGACCTCGAGTACGACGGCGCAGGCGGCGACCTGCTGATCAAGCTCATCTTCGAGAACCAGGCCGACGGCATGGCCGGCGTCGACGCGGCGATCGCCGAGTTCAACGCGCAGACCGGGAGCGACCTGCGCTCGGCGACCGAGCTCTACGAGGACTGGGCCGTGGCCGTGTACCTCGACGACGAGGACTCGGAGCGGTTCGACATCAAGGCCGTCGACTTCGGCGACCCGGCGTCGACGCGCTGGACGATCGACATCGCCGACGACCAGTTCTGGGACGGCCGCGGGTCGAACCAGGGCGCGCAGCCCGAGGCGAAGTGGGACCGCCGCAAGAACGGCCAGTCCGACACGGCGCTGCCGTACAGCATCCAGATCGAGCGGTTCCGCAACCCGGGGCCGACGGTCACGGTCGCGCTGGACGGCGACGACACCACGCAGATCGCTCCGCACACGGGCGACACGCACTGGTACGGCGGCTACGAGAGCCAGACCGACAACGTCCTCGACGTCGACGTGGCGGACGGCTCCGCCTCGACCCTCGACTTCTGGAGCTGGAGCTTCATCGAGGAGGGCTGGGACTACGGGTTCGTCGAGGCGCTCGTCGGCGGCGACTGGGTGACCGTGCCGCTGACCGATGACTCGGGCGCCGTCGTCACGACGGACGACGACCCGCACGGCAACAACGAGGAGGGCAACGGCCTCACGGGCACCTCGGGCGGCGAGTACTTCGTCGACGATCCCGAGTACGTGCACCTGACGGCCGACCTGCCCGCCGGGACGACGGACGTCCGCTTCCGCTACTCGACGGACGCGGCCTACCTCGACACCGGATGGTTCGTCGACGACGTGATGGTCGACGGCGAGGCGGCGACGCTCTCGTCGGTCGACGGCGAGTGGATCGAGACGACGGGGCTCCAGGACAACAACTGGACGCTGCAGGTCGTCGCGAGCTGCGATCTCACGCCCGGTGAGGAGTCGGACTTCGAGATCGTCGACGAGGCGGGCAACCACGTCTACCGACTCGAGGGCGACGACATCACCATGGCGGGCCTCGACACGTCGTGCGCGAAGGGCAAGAACCGCGACTTCGCGACCCTGGTGTCGAACCTGCCCACCGGTGACCTCGACACGCTCGACGCGGGCTACGAGCTCACCGTGACGAACACGGGGAACGGCAAGAAGCGCTAGGCCGACCGCTGACCCGACCCGTCGGCAGGCCCTCGTTCCCCTCCGGGACCGGGGGCCTGCCCCTTCTCCGGCGCATCTGCCAAGGTGGGGCCATGGACACCATCGAGGTCAAGGGCGCCAACGGCGAGCGACTCCTGTACGACGGCGCCTCGGTCGCGAAGTTCCGGCACGACGGGATGGACGAGGCGGCGCGCAATCCGGTGTCGACCTTCCGCGAGATCCGGGTCACCCATCGGCCTCCGAAGCGCGGTCGACCCGGCCACTACGAGGTGCTGCTGGCGATGTCGTCGTTCATGTCGCTCACGGTCGAGGAGACCGAGAAGCCGCAGCTCGACGCCCTGGTCGCCGCGCTCGAACGGTCGAGATCCTGAGGTCGCGGAGTCGCGCGAATCGACGCGTCCTCGGCCGTCCCGGGAGTGATTCGCGGGACGCCGGCGCGCGCCGGAACGCGGCACCCGGACATGCGAAAGGCCCCGGTCCGATTGGACCGGGGCCTTCCGATTTGGTTGCGGGGGCAGGATTTGAACCTACGACCTCTGGGTTATGAGCCCAGCGAGCTACCGAACTGCTCCACCCCGCGGCACAAGAGAAAACATTAGCACGGGGTCAGGACGCCGTCGAATCGAGGGCGCATCCCGGGCGCGTCGCGCGATCAGGCGTCCGCGGGGCGGCCGGCAGGGGCCGCCGCCGGGGCCGGCGCGGATGCGACGAGCTCGTACGACAGCGGCAGCCACTGCTGCTCGGGCCACCCGTACATGCCGTCGCCCTGCTCGATCGTGACCGGGAAGATGCGCCACGGCACCTGGTAGTGCTCGGTCAGGGACTCGACCTCGAGTCCGGCCGCGCGCAGCGCGCCGTGCACCTCGCCGAGCGGATGCATCCACTCCCACGTCTTCGCGTGGACGATCCGCGCCTCGGGGTCGGCGTAGTCGCTCGGGTCCTCGATCACGTCGGGGTCGTCGTTGCGGTAGGGGTAGGCGAACGCCGGCAGGCCGTGCGGACCGGCGTCGCCGTCGAAGACGAAGGCGCTCGGGTGCCCGTCGGCGAAGTACAGCCGGCCGCCGGGCTTCAGGAACCACGCGATGATCCGAGCCCACTCCGCGACGTCCGGCAGCCAGCCGATCGTGCCCCACGTCGTGAAGACGACGTCGAACGACTCGGGCTCGGGCAGGCGGTGACGGGCGTCGTAGACGTTCGCCTCGATGAAGCGGGCGCGGTCGGCGACGCCGAGCTCCTCGGCCATCCGACGGGCCTCGACGACGGCGGGGCGCGAGAAGTCGATGCCGACGGCCGTGGCGCCGAGGTTCACGAGCGAGAGGGTGTCGGAGCCGAAGTGGCACTGCAGGTGCAGCACGCGGAGCCCGTCGAGCCCGTCCGGGAAGAGCCGGTCGACGCCCGCCCGCGCGATGGGGTCGAGCACGCTGCCGCCCTCGCGCAGGCGCGTGCGGTCGTAGAACGGCGAGGCGACGTGCGTTGCCACCCGCTCGTCCCAGTTCGCGCGGTTGTCGTCGAGCCACTCCCCGGAGCCCAGGTCGACGGCCATCGGCGTCAGCCGTTCGCGGGGGCCTCGGTCGCGGGAGCCTCCGTCGCCGGAACGTCGGTCGTGCTCGCCCCGTCGTCGGCCAGGACGATGAGCTCGGAGATGATCTCGGCGAGCTCGGCATCCGCCGCACCGTACGCCGCCCAGTCGCCGTCCTGCAGCGCCTGCTGCTTGTCGGCGAGCGCCTGGCGGGCACGGTTCAGCAGCGACTGCACCTCGCTGTCCTCGGTCGTCGGCGTGTCGGTGCCGGGCTCGCCCGTACCGTCGCCGTCCGGCGTCGTCGGCTCGACCTCCTCGTCACCCGCGGCCGCACCCGAGTCGCCGCCGAACAGCACGTTCAGCGCCTCGTCGAGCGTGTCCTGGAAGGCGATCTCGTCGCCGAACGCGACCAGCACCTTCTGCAGGAGCGGGTAGCTCGTCTCACCGGTCGACCGGACGTAGACGGGCTGCACGTAGAGGAAGCCGCCGCCGACGGGCACGGTGAGCAGGTTGCCGTTGATCACGTCGGACTGGCCCTGCTTCAGCAGGTTCAGCGACTGCGACACCGTCGGGTCGGAGTTGAAGATGTTCTGCACCTGGCCCGGTCCGGAGACCTGCTCGTCCTCGGGCAGCACGAGCAGCCTCAGCTTGCCGTAGTCGTCGGCCCGTTCACCGTCGACCGATCCCGCGTTCGAGTCCACGGCGAGGTAGCCCCGGAGCACGTTGCGGCTCGCGCTGCCGCGCGCCTCGGGGATGAACGTGGAGTAGATCGAGTACGACGGCACGTCCTGGCCCGGCATCTGCATCGTGAGGTAGTACGCCGGCTGCAGGAACGACGTCGCCGATCCCTGCGTCGGGTCGAGGGGCGTCGTCCACGCGTCCTCGCGCGAGTAGAAGGTCACCGGGTCGGTGACGTGGTACCGGCCGAGGATGGCGCGCTGCATCTTGAACAGGTCGGCCGGGTAGCGCACGTGGCTCATGAGCTCGCCCGACATCTCGCTCATCGGCTGGATCGCGTCGGGGAAGATCTTCTCCCACGTCTGGAGGATCGGGTCCTCGGTGTCCCACGCGTAGAGGTTCACCGTGCCGTCGTAGGCGTCGACCGTGGCCTTGACCGAGTTCCGGATGTAGTTGACCTCGTCGAAGGCGAGCGGCTGCTGCAGGCCCTCGCTGTCGGAGATCGCCTCGCTGTAGCTCACCTTGTTGGAGTACGGGTACTGGTCGGAGAGCGTGTAGCCGTCGACGACCCAGACGATGCGGTCGTTCACCACGGTCGGGTAGGTGTCGCTGTCGAGCGTCAGGAACGGCGCGACCTTCTGCACGCGCTCGATCGGCGTGCGGTCGTAGAGGATCTGCGAGTCGGTGTTCACCTGGTCGGAGAGGAAGATCTGCTCCGACTGGAACTTCAGGGCGTACACGAGCTTCGTGAAGAGGTTGTCGAGCACCGGCCCGCCGTCGCCCTCGAAGGTCGTCTGCTGCGGCTCGCCCTCGCCGCCCGCCGGGAAGTCGAGTTCGATCGGGTCGGTGCCCTCGGGTCCGCCGACGATCGAGTAGTCGGGCGAGCTCTCGCCGAAGTACACGCGGGGCTCGAAGTCGGGCAGGTCGCCGACCGACGGGATCCCCGACTGCAGGAACACCGGCTGGCCGTCGCTCGAGCGCTGGTTGCCGGCCGCGGCGACCAGGCCGTAGCCGTGGGTGTAGACGAGGTGCGAGTTGAACCAGGTCTGCGCGTCGTTCAGGCCCTCGAGGTTGAGGTCGCGGATCGCGACGACCGTGTCCTGTGACTGGCCGTCGATCTCGTACCGGTCGACGTCGAGCGTCTCGGGGAACTGGTAGTACTGGCGGAACTGCTCGAGCTGGCGGAACGCCGGGCTGATCACGGCCGGGTCCATCAGTCGGATGCTCGCGGTGGTCACGGCGTCTTCACGCAGCGCGCCGGGCTCGGCATCCGTCTTCGCCTCGTACGGGATCTGTTCGATGTCGGCGACGCCGAACGCGTCGCGGGTGAGGTCGATGTTCCGCTCGATGTACGGCGCCTCGAGGGCACGCGCGCTCGGGTCGACCGTGAAGCGCTGCACGACCCACGGGTAGAGCGAGCCGATGAGCAGGCCCGAGATGACGAGCAGTGCGGTGCCGACGAGCGGCAGGCGCCAGCGACCGAGGATCGCGGTGATGAAGAACAGCACGGCGACGACGGCCGCGATGACCGAGAGGATCTGGCGGCCCGGGATGGTCGCGTAGATGTCGGTGTACGACGCGCCGGTGAGGAGCGAGCCCGTCTCGGTGACGGTCGCGTACTGGTCGAGCCAGATGCTCACGGCCTGCAGCACGAGGTAGAGGCCCACGGTCAGGGCGACCTGGATGCGCGCGGCCTTGGCGATCACGACCTCGCGCCCGCTGATCCGGATGGCGCCGTAGAGGTAGTTGGTCGCGATGACCAGCAGCGCCGACAGCAGCACGACCGCCGACGCGAAGCCGATGATCGACCGGTAGAACGGCAGCTCGAAGACGTAGAAGCCGATGTCGAACAAGAACTCGGGGTCGGTCGCGCCGAACGGGGTGCGGTTCAGCCACACGAGCACCGAGTCCCACTGGCTGGCCGTCGAGACGCCCGCGAAGATGCCGAGGACCGCCGGGATCCCGTACATCGCGAGGCGGCGGAGCGGCTCGAAGATCTCCTGGTAACGATCCAGTGACGAATTGAGCTTCGCGTAGACCGGACGGGTCCGATAGGCGATCTGGATGGACGCCCACACCGGGATGCCCATCGCGAGGAAGCCGATGAGGAACAGCACGATCCGGGTGATCCACTCGGTCGTGAGGATCTCGAGGAACCCGAGCTGGTCGTACCAGAGGATGTCCGCGTAGAGACTGGCGAAGACGAAGAACGCGATGACGAGCGCGGCCACGATGCCGATCGTGATCGCGATCGGCGCGCGACGACGCGACGTCCTCGGTTCCTGCGACGGTGCTGTGGACACTTCTCGGCCTCATTCGGGTCGGGACGGGCGGAATTCCATCCTATGGTCGGCAGACTTGGAAACGGCTGGTGACCCCGCCGGAGCCGGCTACGAGCGAGCCCGGCGCGCGCGCGAGCAGGCCGCGATCGGGCGCCCGGCCCGATGCCCCGTCACCCCTCGACGTCGCACCCGGCGAACTGCGAGGTGTCGCCGCCCTCCCCGATCGTCTCGACGACGGTGCGCGCCTCGTCGAGCGTGCCCACCGCGAACACCTCGAGCCCGTCGGGGACGTTCCCGGCGACCTCCTCGCAGTTGGACTCCGGTGCGAGGAACCACCCCGCGCCCGCGTCCAGCGCACCCCAGAGCTTCTGGCGGATGCCGCCGATCGAGCCGACGGAGCCGTCCGGGTCGATCGTCCCCGTCCCGGCGATGCGCTCCCCACCGGTCATCGCTCCGGGGGTGAGCGTGTCGATGATGCCGAGGGCGAACATCATGCCCGCGCTCGGGCCGCCGACGTCGTTCAGCTGGATCTCGACGTCGATCGGGAACTCGTACTCCATGCGCACCCCGATGCCGAGCACCGCCTGGTCGCCGCGCGCCTCCGGGGTCGCCTCGACCTCGACCTCCTCGCCGTCGCGCTCGACCACGATCCGGGCCGGCGACGCGGTGCCGTGCTCGCGGAGCGCCTCGCGGAGCTCGTCCACGGAGTGCACGGGCTCGCCGTCGACCGAGCGGATGACGTCGCCGTCCTCGATGACGCCGTCCGCCGGCATTCCCTCGGCGACGCCCTGCACGACGACGTCGCGCGGGAAGTCGTACCCGAGCTCGACGAGCGCGGCCGCGATCGCATCCTGCTGGGAGTCGACCATCTGCGCCTCGTTGGCGGCGTCCCGGTCCTCGCTGCTGATTCCCGGGGGGTAGATCGCCTCGACCGGGAGCACGGCGCGCTGCGGATCGAACCAGGCTGCGGCGACGTCGAGCCACCCGGGGGTGCGGCCGGGTCGGCCGACCACGAGCACCGTGAGCAGGTCGAGCGACCCGTCGGTCTCGTAGGTCTGCTCGTCCGGGATCGCGATGAGCGGGATCTCCTCGCCGTCGACCTCGGTCGTGCCGAGGGTGTCGTAGACCGGTCCGGGCTTCTCGATCACGTAGGGCGAGGGCAGGAGGGCGAGCGCGAGGCCGAGCACGGTGGCGAGCGCGATCGCGCCCCACCCGACGCGCTCGCGGCGCGACCAGGCCGGCCGTTCCGGGTACTCGGACGGCACGGGGACGTCGTCGCGTCGATCGTCGTGGCTGCCGAGGCCCGTCATGCGCGGTGCGTCCTTCCCGAGCGCCCGCGAGGGCGACCCTGGGGCGGGTCGGCGCTGTTCGCGACGGGCGGACACCCGATCGGTCAGCCTAGGCCATTTCCCGGGAAGCACACCGAGCGGCGGCGGTAGCGTGGAATTCCGAGCGAGGGAGGTGGCCCGAGTGGCCGAACGCGACGACGAACCCGACCGGGGCCCCGAGGACGAGTTCCGCGACATGCTGCGCGACCTGCTGTCGGGCTCCGGCGGAATCGACCCGTCGAAGCTGGCCGATGCGGCCGGCCTGCCCAACGATCCCGCGAGCATCGCGGCGATCTTCGGCCAGCTCCAGCAGGCCATGCAGCGCGCCGAGGCCGATGGGATCGACTGGTCGCTGGCGCTGCGCCAGGCGGAGCAGCGCGCGTCCGGCGACCAGCGCCAGGTGGAGCCGGCCGAAGCCGAGCGGCTCGAGCGCGCGTTCGACCTCGCGGGGCTGTGGCTCGACGAGGCGGTCGACCTGTCGGCGCTGCCAGGCAGCCCCGAGCTGCTCACCCGCCGCTCGTGGGCGGCGGCGACCATGCCGATCTGGTCGCAGCTCGCGGAGCCGGTGGCGACGAGCATCGCCGATTCCCTGACGCGCGTGATGAGCGAGCAGGCGCCCGAGGAGATGCGCGAGATGGTGCAGGGCGCGAGCCGCATGATGCGCGGCATCGGCGGCGCCATGTTCGCGATGCAGCTGGGCCAGGTCGTCGGCCAGCTCTCCACCGAGGTGGTCTCCGGCGGCGACGTCGGGCTGCCCCTGCTGGAGGACGGGCGCGCGGCCCTGCTCCCCCAGAACGTGGCCGAGTTCGGCGAGGGCCTCGACATCCCGAACGATCAGGTCGAGCTGTACCTGGCCGTCCGCGAACTCGCACACGCACGCCTCTTCCGCCACGCCAGGTGGCTGCGACTGCACCTCATCACGGCGATCACGGCGTTCGCGCAGGGCATCGACGTCGACCTCGAGCGCCTCGAGCAGCTGGCCGAGGGCTTCGACCCCTCGAACACCGACGAGCTGCGCGACGCCGTCGCCAACGGCGCCCTGCTGCGACCGAAGAGCCCGGAGCAGGAGGCGGCGCTCGGCCGTCTCGAGACGATGCTCGCACTGGTCGAGGGCTGGGTCGACGTGGTGACCGCGGATGCCACGTCGCGTCTGCCGAAGTCCGACGCCGTCGCCGAGACGATCCGGCGGCGACGCGCGACGGGGGGCCCGGCCGAATCGGCCCTGGCGACGCTCGTCGGCCTCGAGCTGCGGCCGCGACGGCTGCGCGACGCGGCCGCGATGTGGCGCGCGGTGACCGACGCCGTCGGCGTGGGCGGCCGCGACGCGCTGTGGGCGCACCCCGACCTGCTGCCGACCTCCGACGACCTCGACGACCCGGCGCCGCTCGCGGCGCGGCTCGCCGGGGGCGGATCGACGGGGGACGCGGCCGACGCCGAGTTCGATGCGGCGCTCGAGGCCCTGCTGCGCGGCGACCTGCAATCCGACGATGGCGGCGCCTCCGACGCGGAGGACGACGCCGGCGATGACCCGTCCGGAGAGGATCCGCGCACGTCCTGATCCGGCCGGTCGGGGCGACGTGCCGACCCGACCCATGACCGTCGCCGTCGCGAGCAGCCGCTGCCTGTGGACGGCTACGGCCGAGGCGCCGCGCGCTGCGGCAGGCTGCGGGGCATGACGCCGCGACTCGACCCCGCGCTGCCGATCGTGTGGCGCTCCCCGTCCTCGCTCCAGGTCGGCGGCGCGCGCCCGCTCGTCGTGCTCGAGGACCCGGGCCCGCTCGAGCAGGGCCTGCTCCGCGCGCTGGTCGCGGGTGCGTCCCGCCGCACGCTGCACACGATCGGCGCCGCGCTCGACGGCGACCCCGCGTCGGTCGACGCGCTGCTCGACCGGCTGGCCCCCGCCCTGCAGCGCGAAGCGGGCTCCGGCGACCGGCACGCCGCACCGGGCCACGGCGGCACCGTGGTGCTCGCCGGACCGGTCGACCTCGTCGACGACCTCGGCACCGCCCTGCTCCGACTCGGTCACCACCCGACCCCGGTCGCGTCGGCCGATCGCGCGGCGACCGATGCGGCCGTGCTGATCGGCTCCCGCGTCGTCCCGCCGAGCATGCACCTGCCCTGGCTGGCCGCCGACGTCCCGCACCTGGCGGTCGTCCTCGATGAGCGCGGCGTCGAGGTCGGCCCGTTCGTGCGGCCGGGCTCCGGGCCCTGCCTGCGCTGCACGCATCTCGCCCGACGCGACGCGGATGCCGCGTGGCCCGCCCTCGCCGCCCAGCTCGCGATCGCTCCGCCGCCGCCCCTCCGGCCGCGCGCCCGGCACGACGCGCTCGTCCTCGCGGCATCCGCCGTCGACGACCTGCTGCGGTCGGGGGCCACCGCGCTCGACGACGCGAGCGTCGTCGTCAGCGGCGAGCCGCGGCCGGCGCCTCCGACGCCGACGCCGCTCGACGTCCACCCGGACTGCGGGTGTCGAGCTCCCGCAGGAACCGCGACGGCTCCCGTTCACCTCGATGCCCGACGGAGCGCGCCCAGCTCAGCGACAGCCGACGCCGTGCCCGCGTGACGCCCACGTAGAGCAGCCGACGCTCCTCGTCGATCGCCTCGAGCCCGGTCGCGTACGCGATCGGCAGCATGCCCTCGACGAGGCCCGGCAGGTGCACCTCATCCCACTCGAGGCCCTTCGCGGAATGCAGCGTCGCGATGGTGACCGCGGCGACCGCGGGCTCGTGGTGCATCTCGGCCCGGCTTCGCAGGTCGTCGGCGAAGGCACGGAAGGTCGTGCCCGCCGGCTGGTCGTCGACGAGCCGGGCGATGGCGTTCAGCGACTCCCAGCGGTCGCGGACCGCGCCGGGTCCCGCGGGCGGCTCGACGGTCCAGTCGAGCGAGCGCAGCACGTCGCTGACCGACTTGAACAGCGGCTCGTCGCTGATCGCGAGGGCGGCAGCCCGGATCGCGTGCACCGCCTCCCGCACCTCGGGCCGGTCGAAGAACCGCTGCGCGCCGCGCAGGCGAGCGGGCACGCCGACCTCGCCGAACGCCTGCTCGAACATCGCGGACTGCGAGTTGACGCGCAGCAGCACGGCGATCGCCTCGGGCGGCACGCCCGCCTCGATGCGCTGCCGCACGGCCGTCGCCACGCCGCGCGCCTCGGCGAGGTCGTCCGGGAACTCCCGGACCACGGGCTCCGGACCGTGCGCGACGTGGTCCGCCCGCCCGGCCGGGCGACCTCGGCGTCCCCCTCCGACGTCGGCCGGACCCGCCGCGGGATCCCCGCCGTCCGGTGCGGCCGCCTCGAGCCGAAGGGCACCGGGACGCCCGCGCATGAGGCGGTTCGCGAACCCCACGATCTCGGGTGTCGAGCGGTAGTTGCGCTCGAGGCGGACGACGGTGGCATCCGGGTAGTCGTGCTCGAAGCCGAGGAGGAACGCCGCGCTCGCGCCCGCGAACGAGTAGATGGTCTGGCTGGCGTCGCCGACGACGCACACGTCGCGCCGCCCCCCGAGCCAGAGGCCGAGCAGGTGCTGCTGCGCCGGCGAGACGTCCTGGTACTCGTCGACGACGAAGTGCCGGTACGCCTCGCGCACCTGCATCGCCACGGCCGGCTCGGTCTCGATCATCCCGGCGGTCGCGAGCAGCACGTCCTCGAAGTCCATCGCGCGCCGCTCGTCCTTCAGTGCCTCGTACGCCTCGACGAGGTCGATCATCTGCGGCACGGACAGGCTGCCGGGCGCACCGCGCGAGGTGAGCCGCGCCCGGAAGTCGTCCATGCCGACCAGGCTGACCTTCCGCCACTCGATCTCGGCGGCCACGTCGCGCAGCGTCGCCGTGTCGACCTTCACGCGGCAGCGTTCGGCGGCGAGGCCGAGCAGCCGCCCCTTGAACTCGAGGACGCGCGGCGCCGGTCCGCCTGCGACGATCGGCCAGAAGTGGTTGAGCTGGGCGAGCGCGGCGGCGTGGAAGGTCCGAGCCGCGACAGCGCCCGCCCCGAGGGTGCGGAGTCGCGAGCGGAGCTCGGCCGCCGCGCGCGAGGTGAACGTGAGCGCCATCACGCGCGCCGGATCGTACGAGCCGGACGCCACGCCGTAGGCGATGCGGTGGGTGATCGCGCGCGTCTTGCCGGTCCCGGCGCCGGCGAGCACGCACACCGGTCCGATCAGGGCCTCGGCGGCGACGCGCTGCTCGTGGTCGAGCGCACCCAGCAGTGGGTCACCGGTCACGACGTCGACCACGGCAGCGAGGAATCGAGCGGCGCGCCGTACCAGAGCTCGAGCAGCCAACGGGCGATCGAGGTCTCACCCGGCAGCGCGACGCGGCCGAGCGCGTCGCGCATGCCCTCGCGGTCGAACCAGCGCAGCTCGAGGATCTCCTCGCCGTCCGGAACGGCCACGGGGTCCGCCCCCTCGGCGACCCGTGCACGGAAGGCGCACATCAGGCTGGCGGGGAACGGCCAGGGCTGCGACCCGAGGTACTCCACGCGGTCGACCGCGAGCCCGGCCTCCTCGGCGATCTCGCGCACCACCGCGGCCTCGAGCGACTCCCCCGGCTCGACGAATCCGGCGAGCACCGAGAAGCGGTCCTGCTGCCACATCGCGTTGGAGCCGAGCAGCACGCGGTCGTCGTCGTCGGTGACCAGCACGATCACGGCCGGGTCGGTGCGCGGGAACCGAAGGCGGTCCTCGCGCAGGCAGCGGCGGGCCCACCCCGACGTCACGACCTCGGTCGGGCCGCCGCACCCCGGGCAGAAGGCGTGCGTCACGTGCCAGTTGGCGAGCGCGACCGCCTCGATCGCAAGCCCGACGTCACGGTCGTCGAGGGAGGCGGCGACCTCGCGGAGGCCGGCCCATCGGCGCCCGTCGCCGAGCGCCGCGGCGGCGTCGTCGTCGAACAGCCACGCCTCGATCGGGCTCCCCGCCGCCAGTCCGTGCTCCGAACCACGCCCCGCGCCGCCGCCCGCCGGGTGGGCGTCGTCGAGCGTGCGACCCAGGTAGCAGCGCACCTGCGGCGCCGGCACGCCGGACGGATGCCGCAGGTCCAGCGCCGCGCGCTCGCCCACGAGCACGCGCCCGTCGTGCACGGCGAGGACCCGCGCGCGCGGATCGCGGTCGAACTCGTCGGCGCGCTCCGGCCGATCGCGGCTGGCCGCATCCCGATCGAGGTGCTCGCGCGCCAGCGGCGGCCCAGCGGGCACGCCCGGCGCGGCGGGCTCGACGGACGGGGCCGGGGTCGGCGCGTCGGGGTGGAGCACGGTGCACCTCTCGTCGGAGCCGGAGTCGTCGGGCCGGAGTCGCGTGGCCGGACTCGCCTGGAACGCGTGGCGGTCGCCGGGCAGGCGGGAAGACCTGCTTAGGCTGTGTGCCATGGCCAGACCCCCACTCACTCTAGCCGCGTTGGCCACGGCCGCGGTGGCCGGACTCGAGGTGCGAGCGGCCCGGCCCCACACCCGCGGGACGGGGGGCGCGTTCGATGCCGTCGAGCTCCACTCCGCCGACGGGCGGCGGCTGCTCATCCGAGCTCCGCGCTCGCAGACGGCCGAGTCGGAGCAGTCCTCCGACGTCGTCGCGATCCGCGCACTCACGACCGGGATCAGGTCTCGACTGCCCTTCGCGGTGCCGCAGTTCATCGGGCAGGCGCCGATCGGCCCGACCCGCGCCGTGGTGACCGAGTTCATCCCCGGTGCGGCCCGCACGGCCGACGAGCTCACGGCGACGCCCGCGCTCGCCGCGGACGTCGGGCGCGCGATCGCAGCCATCCACTCGCTCCCGTCGGGCTTCGTCGGCGAGGCGGGCCTGCCGCGCCGCACCGCGGCCGAGGCCCGCGAGGCGGCCGTGTCGGTGATCGATCGGGCGTCCGACACCGGCCGGCTCCCGGCGGCGCTCCTGCGGCGCTGGGAGGAGGCCACCGACGACGACACGCTGTGGCGCTTCGCGCCGACCGTCGTGAACGGCCAGCTCGATGCGGACTCGTTCCTGGTCGAGGGCGACCGGGTCACCGGGGTCGTCGGATGGTCCGGGCTCGCGCACGACGATCCGGCGCACGACCTGCACTGGGTGCTCGCGTCGACGGGCGCCTCCGCCGAGCAGACCCTGGACGCGTACGTCGAGGCCCGCTCGGGCGGAGCCGACGCGGAGATCGCCCGGCGCGCCCTGCTGTACGGCGAGCTCGAGCTCGCGCGCTGGCTGCTGCACGGGGTCGACACGCACGACGACGCCATCGTGACGGATGCGGTCGGCCTCCTCGACGGACTCGTGGCGAGCGTGCACGACCGCTCGTCCGAGCCGCTCACGACCGACACCGGCCCGATCCTCGCCGTCGCCGACGTGGAGCGGATGCTCGAGGCGACGCCCCGCACGGCGGCCTCCCGCGAGTCGGGCACGACGATGCTCACCGACAGCTTCGACGTCTCGGAACTGCGCCGTCATCTCGCCGAGGGGGTCGAGCGCGACGAGCGCGAGGCGGACCTCACGGCGCCGATCCCGCTGGACCTCAGCGACTGGGGTGATGCGGCGCCGCGCGATCCCGCGCGTGGCCCGGCGCAGGACCGTCCGGCGTGAGCGCCGGCGCATCGGCTCCGCGCACGCGGGGCCGAGCGGACGACGTCGTGGCGCGGCACGCAGCCCGCGCCACGCAGCACCCGCGAGGAGACGGATGACGGACTACCAGACGATGCCCGAGGGCCTCCCCGTTCCCGTCGACGACGGCGGCGCCGACCACCTGCACGGCATGGAACTCCCGCAGCTGAGCCTGCCGAGCACCGACGGCACGATCGTGCACCTCGGCGACCTCCGACCGGGACGGACGATCATCTACGTCTACCCGCTCTCCGGGCGACCGGGAGTCGACCTGCCAGACGGCTGGGACTCGATCCCCGGAGCCCGCGGATGCACGCCCGAGGCCTGCGACTTCCGCGATCACCACGACGATCTCCGGTCGGCGGGCGCGCAGGCGGTGTTCGGACTCTCGAGCCAGGACGTCGAGTACCAGGCGGAACTCGTCGATCGGCTCCGGCTTCCGTTCGCGATGCTCTCGGACGAACGATTCCGGCTCGCCGAGCACCTCGGGCTCCCGACCTTCGCCGCCCCGGGTCGAGCGCGACTCCATTCGCGGCTGACGCTGGTCGTGCGGGACGGTCGGATCGAGCACGTCTTCTACCCGATCTTCCCTCCCGGCACCCATGCCCAGCAGGTGCTCGCCTGGCTCCGCTCGAATCCCGTCGGATCGGCCGCGCCGTGAGGTCCACGCGCACGACGCGTCGCGACCGGCCGGCCGCCCGGCCGGTCAGGCGTCGCCGATGGTGACCCGCACCTCCTCAGGGATGGACGCGCCGTGGCCGCGGGGGGCCACGCTCGCGATCGGCACCGCGGCATCGCGGGCACGCACGCCCGCCCAGGCCCGCCGCAGCGCGGCCTCGTCGTACAGTTCGCCCGGGCGGAGCACGAGGTCGTCCTCGACGAAGTAGAACACCGCATCGATCGCCTCGACATCGACGCCCGACCAGCGCGCGTACGCCAGCCGGTACAGGGCGAGCTGGGTCTGCCGCAGTTCCAGTTCGCGCTCGTCACGCGGTGCCGCGCCGGTCTTCCAGTCCACCACCTGCGCGCGGATCCCGCGCCGACCGAGATCGGAGTCGGGCTCGACGTCGTACACGGCGTCGAGCTTGCAGACGAAGACCTGGCCGTCGAGCGGGAGGTGCAGTTCGAGTTCGACGGCCACGGGGCGACGGGTCCCCCACTCGGAGGCGGCGAACGTCGCGCGAAGCCGCTCCAGTCTCGCCTCGACGGGAGCGTCCACGACCTCGTCGGCCGTCATCGCGTCGTCGAGCTCGTCGGCGAAGGCGTCGAGGTCGAGCGGGGTGCTCGAGTCCGTCGGGCCGGCGGGGCGCGCGGCCGATCCGCCGGATCGCGCCTCCACCCACTCGTGGAAGAGCGTGCCGATGCGCGTCGCCCGATACGGTCGCTGCGGCATGGGCCGCGCGAGATCGGCGGCCACCGCGGCCGGGTCGTCGACGTAGTCCTTGAAGCGCGATGCCGGAACCCTGGTCGGCACCTCGGCGCCGTGCCGGGACGTCCCACGCCGGCGACGCTCCTCGAGCAGCATCCGGAGCTCGTCGGCGAGGACGGGGCCGAGTCCCGCGCCGCTCGGCATGGTCGCCGCCTCCCGAACGGCATCCGCCGCCCGGACGACCGCCGGGCGGCGCGCCCCCAGCGGATCGAGCGGCCAGCTCACGCGCTCGGCCTCGGACGAGCGCGGGTTCTCCGGCTCCTCCGGCGCCGCAGGGAGGCGGTCCGCATCGACGAGCCCGGCCACCACGAGCTCGCGGAGGAACGGGCTCGGCGCGCGCGGAGCCCGCTGCGTGGCCCACCACGACCCGGTGAGCAGCAGTTCCGACTTCGCGCGCGTCACGCCGACGTAGGCCAGCCGTCGTTCCTCCTCCGCATGGCGGTCGCGATTCTCCTCCGCGTACGCACGGACGGCTTCGTCGAACTCGGCCTGGCTCTGCGCGCCGCGCCACATCAGCTGCGGGATCTCGTCGCGATCGCCGCGGAACTCGTCCGGCAGGGCGCCGAAGGCGAGCCAGCCGCGATTGCTGCGGGGCCGGGAGGGCAGTTCGCCCTCCACCATGCGCGGGATCGCCACGACGTCCCACTCGAGGCCCTTCGAGCCGTGGATCGAGAGCACCTGGACCGCGCCCGGCTCCGGCTCGTCCTGTCGCGGGCTCAGGCGGTCGCGCTGCTCCGCCTCGCCGAGCCAGCCGAGGAACGCGCCGAGGGTCGGCTGCTCGGTGGTGTCGACGAAGCCCGCGAGCAGGTCGTCGAACGACTCGAGGCTCGCCGCCCCGAGCTGCTGCCCGGGGTTCGCGGCGACCTCGATGTCGAGGAGCAGCTCCTGCTGGACGAGCGTGACGAAGTCGACGAGCCCGAGGCCGGCGCGGCGCCGAAGCGCCTGCAGCTGGCTGCCGGCGCGCCGCATCCGCGCCCGGCCCTCGCCGGTGAGGCCCGCCAGTGCGCGGTGGTCGTCGGGCGCGGTGATCACGAAGTCGAGCGCGTCGACGATGGACGGCGACTCGTCGGGTGCGATCGAGCCTCGGATGCCTCGGCGCACGTCGTCGGCCAGCCGCCGGGTCGCCAGGTCGCGGTCGGCGAGCCAGCGTGCGACGGCCCCGAGCGCCGCGAGGTCGGCCGGGCCGATGCGCCACCGGGCGCCGCCGAGCAGGCGCAGCAGCTCCGACCCGGCGGTGGGGTCGTGCAGCACGCGGAGCGCGCAGACGAGGTCGGCGATGACCGGCTGGTCGAGGAGACCCGCGACGCCGAGCACGTGCACCGGGACGCCGCAGGCGCGGAGCGCGCTCGCGTAGAGATCGACGTGGGCGAAGGTCCGGCAGAGCAGCGCGCCCGTGCGGTCGCCGTCGCGCATGCGGATCGCGAGCCAGTCGGCGACCGCCGCGGCCTCGTCGTCGATGGTCTCGGACCATCGGACGTCGAGTCGCCCCGCGCCGGCGAACGGAGACGGCCGGAGCGGTGCCTTCGGGATTCCCCCGTCGAGCGGGCCGATCAGCGCGTTCGCCGCATCGAGCACGACCACCGGGTTGCGCCAGCTCGTCGACAGGTCGTAGGCGCGGGCGCCGCCGTCGGACGAGAAGTCGCCGCCGAATCGGGCGAGGTTCGCGGCGCTCGCGCCGCGCCAGCCGTAGATCGACTGGTCGGGATCGCCGACGGCCATCACCGGGTGGTCGCGGAACAGCGTCGCGAGCAGTCGCGTCTGCACGACGCTGGTGTCCTGGTACTCGTCGAGCAGCACCGTCGCGTGCCGCGCGCGATACTCGTCGACGACCTCGGGATGGGCGATGCAGATCTGCAGCGCCAGCGCCACCTGATCGGAGAACTCCACCATGCCGCGGCGCTGCTTCTCGGCCGCGTAGGCGTCGGCCAGCTCGAGCAGGGGCGGCAGGGCCTCGACGACGCCGAGCGCGTTCGTGAAGGACTCGAACGGGGTCCGCTTCCTCGGCGCCTCGATCGGGAGGTCGTGCATGGCGAGGAACTCCCGCGCGAACGCCCGGACGTCGCGGGTGTCGGTCACGTTCTCGGCGAGCGCGCGGCTGAGGGCCAGCACGGCACCGGTGACCCGGTCGAGCGAGGCGTCGAGCTCGACCAGGCGCGGGTCGGCCGCGGCCGCGACGATGCTCCGCGCCAGCTGCCACGCCGACGCCTCGCCGAGGATCGACGCGTCGGGCTCCCGGCCGATCCGCAGCGCGTGCTCACGGTAGATCGCGCCCGCGAACGCGTTGTAGGTGGAGACCGCAGCGGACTCGAGCGGGTCGAGGCGCACGTCGGCGATCCCCTCGGCGACGAGCTGTCCCACGCGTTCGCGGACGCGGTCGGCGAGTTCGCCCGCCGCCTTCCGCGTGAAGGTGAGGCCGAGCACCTCGGGAACATCCGCGAGGCCGTTGGCGAGCAGCCAGACCACGCGATTGGCCATCGTCTCGGTCTTCCCGCTCCCCGCTCCGGCGACCACGATGCTCCGGCCGGCGGGGTCGGCCTCGATCACGGCGCGCTGCTCGGGCGTCGGGGCATGCAGTCCGAGCCGTGCGGCGATCGCGTCGGCGCCGATGGGCCGCGCGGTCATGCGCTCACCGCCGGAACCAGGTGCACGCGGTACTGCCAATCGCCGAACCGGGATCCGTGGGCGAACTCGACCGGGGACTCGAACCGCGCCCCCGCCATGAGCCCGGCGACCTCGTCGAGCCGGACGCGGAAGTCGGCCTCGGCCTCGTCGTCGAACGGCTGCTGCGCCCGTTCGGTGTAGGCGCGCCCGCCCACCGGTCGGGCGACGTACACGAGCTTGGCGCCGCCGGCGCGGCCGGCGCTCGGGAGCGCTCCGGATCGCGCGGCGAGCTGGTACGCGGCCAGCTGCGGGTGCGCGGCGGTCTTGGCCGCGGTCGGCGGCGTGCGGCCCGTCTTCAGGTCGACGATGACGGTCGTGCCGTCCGGTGAGGCCTCGACGCGGTCGATCGTGCCGGTGATGCGCACGCGACCGCTGACGAGCGTGAACCGGCCCTCGGCTCCCAGCACGACGACCCCGTCGTCCTCCGCATTGCGGAGGTACTCGGCCGCACCCTCGGTCATCCGGCGCGCACCGCGTCTCTCGCGCTCGGCGACCCATCCGGCCTCGAAGCGGAGATCGCGCCAGCGCCGCTCGACCGACGCCCACAGCGTCTCGACGTCGATGTCGCCGCCCTGCTGCGCGGCCTCCTCGACGACGGCGTGCACGATCGTGCCGATCGAGGCGGCCAGGCCCGACGGGGGTTGCGCGACGTGATCGACGAACCAGCCGAGCGGGCTCTCCTCGACTCGATCGATCTGCGACGGCGACACCGGCACGGTCGACTCGGGGTCGCCCTCGAGGTCGACGAGCGGAGCTGTCGTGGACGGCTCCACGAGGCCGTACCAGTCGTCGGGATGCGCTCCCGCGACGCCCTGCTCGGCGAGCAGCGCGAGGCCCGCGGCCGCCTCGCGATCACCCGCGGCGGCGTCGCGGCGGAGCGCGCCGACCATGCCTCGCAGGTGCAGTGGGCGGCGACGACGGGTCGGCAGCCGATTCGGTGCGAAGCCCATGAGCACGGATGGCTGCTCGTCGTCGTTCGCGGTGCACGCCAGCACGAGCTGGCGGGTCGCGCGTGAGGCCGCGAGGGCGAAGAGCCGGAGCTCGTCGCTGCGGACGGCCGCGCGCACCTCGGGCGCGCCCTCCTCCTCCGGCGCGGGCGCACCGGATCGTATCGCGGCGACCACCCGCGCGAGCTTCGCGGCGTGCAGGAGGGCGCCCCTCGGACGCAGGTTGGGCCAGACGCCCTCCTGCAGGCCGACGACGACCACGACCTCGAAGCTGCGCCCGATCAGGGCCGGCGGCGTCGCCAGCACGACCGATGCGCCGCCGCGCTCGGGCGCGAGCGAATCCTCGGGCAGGGCGTTCTGGAGTTCCTCGTCGATGAAGCGGCGCGCGGGTGCGCCGGGCTCGCGCTCGACGAACCGACGCGCGGCGGCGAACAGCGCGACGACGGCATCGAGCGACCGGTTGGCCTCGTCGGCGAGCAGGCCGGAGCCGGCCGCCTGCGCAGCCCACTCCGCCTCGAGCCCGCTGTCGTGCCAGAGCAGCCAGAGGAGTTCCTCGACCGTCGAGCCCCGCGCCGCGGCACGTCGGGCCGCGTCGAGGAGGGCGGCGAGGCGCGACGCCCGCCGCCCCGCCGGAGCGTCGATCGTGGCGAAGCCGCCGGCGGCGCCGAGCGCCTCGACGAGCAGCTCGTCGGCCGTGCGGGTTCCGCCGGCCGCGAGTTCCTCGTGCCGCAGCGCGAGCCGCAGTCGACGGAGCCCGATCCGGTCGAGGCGCCCGAGCGGCCCGGTCAGCAGCGCGGTCGCCGACTCGGCGTCGACCGGCCGGAGTTCCAGCACCGCGGCGGCGGCCTCGAGCAGCGCGGCCGATCCCGGCGCATCCCGCAGCGCACTGCGGGCGCCGCCGCCGGCGACCGGGACCTCGGCGGCCGCGAGCGCGCGCGCCATCGCCGGCAGCTCGGCACCGGACCTCGCGACGACGGCCATCGACGACCACGGGACGCCGTCGAGCAGGTGCCGCTCGCGCAGCAGCGCCGCGACCTGCGCCCCTTCGGCCGCCGGCGAGGGCGCTTCGATGCCGAGCACCGGGTCGAGCGGGTCCCGGTCGGTTCCGTCGGGCTCGGCGACGCGGGCCGAGCGGTGCGTGCCGCCGAGCGCGGCCCCGATGTGGGCCGTCACGCCGGCGAGCAGGTCACGATGGGCTGCACGCCCACGGTGCACGACCGGCAGGTCGAGGCGCCGCACGGGCGCGCCGTCGAGCACCGAGGAGAGCGAGCCGAGCAGGTCGGCGCGGCCGCCGCGGAAGCCGTTGCTCGCGACATCCGGATCGCCGAGGGCGATCACATCGACGCCCCGGGCGGCGAACGCGGCCAGCAGCGCGGCGGTGGTCGCGGTCGACTCCTGGGCATCGTCGACGACGATCAGCCGGAGCCCGGCGAGCACCCCGAGCGCGCGCTCGTCCTCCGCGTCGCGCACGCTGCCGCGGACGATCGCCGCGGCGAGCGCGCCGAGCTCGGCGGAGTCGAACTGGGTCGGGCGGAGCTGCGCCTTCACCTCGTCGTACTCGACGAGGAAGTCGGCGGCCGCGGCCCACTCGGGCCGCGACGCCGGCCGGGCCAGGCGCCGGAGCTCGTCGCCGCCCACGCCCTCCTCGACCGCGCGCATCATCAGGTCGCGGAGCTCTGACCTGAACCCGCGCAGTTCGCGGACGTCGGGCGCGATCGACTCCGGCCACTCGGGCCCGCCCCCGTCGAGCGCCTGCGCCTCGAGCAGCTCGCCGATCACCTGGTCGTGCTCGGCCCCGGTGAGCAGGGTCACCGATCGCCCCGTGCGGGATCGGACCAGGTCGTACGCCACCGCATTGGCCGTGCGCGCGAGCGCGCCCCGCGTCGTGCGGTCGAGGCGGAGGGCGAGCGCGTCGCGCATGGTCGCCGCCGTACGACGCGTGGCCGAGAGCACGAGCACCTCGGCGGGGTCGAGGCCGCGCTCGACGCGGTGCGCGACGAGTTCCACGGCGAGTCGGGTCTTGCCGGAGCCCGGAGCCCCGAAGACGGCGGCGTGGCCGCCCTCGGCGAGCTCCGATGCGAGGTCGGCGACGGATGGTGCGAGGGTCGCTGCCGGCTGCATGCCGCCCACGGTATCCGTGTCCGCCGACAGTGAACGCGACGGGGCCGGACCCCCGCGTGTCGTACGGTGGTGTCAACGACAGAAAGGCGCACCGTGGACCTTCGCATCGGCATCCAGAACTCCCCCCGCGAGCTCTCGCTGGAGACCTCGCAGACGGCGGCGGAGGTGGAGCAGGCCGTCGCAGCGGCACTCGACGGGCAGTCGCCCGTGCTGCGCCTGACCGACTCGAAGGGCGCGGTGTTCATGGTCCCGGCCGCGGCGCTCGCCTTCGTCGAGATCGGCACCGAGGAGGCCCGGAAGATCGGCTTCGTCGGCTGATGGAACTGCTCTTCATCACCCTCGGCGGAGCCATCCTCGGCCTCGCCGCGCGCTACGCGCTCCCCCGCCGCGAGTTCCACGGCGTGGTGCTCGTGCCCGCCGTCGGCGCCGCCGCCGCGGCCGTCGCCTGGGTCGCCCTGACCTGGCTCGGCCTGGCCTGGGACGGCGGCTGGATCTGGCTCGCCTCGCTCGTCCTCTCGGCCGCGGCGGCCGCCGCGACGGCGTTCCTCGTGGGCCGCCGGCGCGAGGAGGACGACGCGCGCACGTTCGAGCGACTCGCCCGGTTCGGCCTCGCCCGCGGCTGACCACCGGGCCGCACTCGGCGCGATCGTCGCCCGGGTCGGCTCGTGCGCCGTGGCACGCGCGCTCAGGCGGTGAGCCCGAGCGCGTCCATCCGGCGCGTGTGCGACGCGATGAGCTCCGTGAAGACGGGCTCCACGTCGGGGTCGAGCTGGTCCGACCCCGCGGCGTGGATCGCCGACCTGGCGATGAGCAGCGTGTCGCCGACGAGGCTGCGCGCCCAGAGCGCGAGGCGGTCGTCCAGCTGCGGGTCCTTCGCGATCGCGGCGATCAGCTCCTGTTCGATGACCGCGCTCGCACCCGCTTCACGCAGGATGGCACGCACGCGCGCGCCGAGCTCGTGCGGTAGGCCCTCGGCGAGACGCACGAAGTAGTCGTCGAGCATGCCCGACGTGATCTGGATGCCGAGCAGCAGCTCGTACCAGTCCGCCCCCGACGTGGCCTGCCGGAACCGGTCGAGCGCTGGCGCGAACGGCGCCATGACCTCGTCCGGCGCGGCGTCCAGCCGCCGGATCTCGGCGATCAGCTCGTGGTGCTTGCGCAGTGCCACGCCCGCTGCGGCGCTCAGCCCCTCCTTCGAGGCGAGGTCGGGCGCCGTCGCGACCGCGCGCGCGAGGTTCTCGAACACCTCGAGCTGCAGGTAGGCCGCCTGGCCGAGGAACGCGATCGGCTCCGGGGTGATCTCGGTGAAGTCGACCCTGGTGAGCTCCGTCGGAGCGACCCTCGGGCGCAGCCTCGGCGTCTCGGGACGGGGGCGGCGCGACATCGACCTGTTCACCACGTAGGACAGCATATCCGGGGGCTCCCAGCCCGCTCGGATAGGCTGGACGGCGCACGCGGGCGATGGAACCGCGGCCGTGCGCCTGTCGAACGAAGCAGGGCGCACCATCCACCCCACACGGACAGGCACACATCTTGACCACGTTCACCGAACTCGGCATCGCGCCCGACATCGTCGAGGCCCTCGCCGGGAAGGGCATCTCCGACGCCTTCCCCATCCAGGAGCAGACCATCCCGCTGGCCCTCTCGGGCCAGGACATCATCGGCCAGGCCAAGACCGGCACCGGCAAGACCTTCGGCTTCGGACTGCCCATGGTGCAGCGACTCGGCGACGACCCGGAGCCCGGCGTCAAGGCGCTCGTCGTCGTCCCGACGCGCGAGCTGGCCGTGCAGGTCACCGAGGACCTGGAGCTGGCGACGTCGAACCGTCCGACGAAGGTCGTCTCGATCTACGGCGGCAAGGCGTACGAGGGCCAGATCGAGCAGCTCCGCGCGGGCGCGCAGCTGGTGGTCGGCACCCCGGGCCGCCTGCTCGACCTCGCGAACCAGCGCATCCTCTCCCTCGCCGACGTGCGCGAGGTCGTGCTCGACGAGGCCGACAAGATGCTCGACCTCGGCTTCCTGCCCGACATCGAGAAGATCTTCGCGCGCGTGCCCGCGGTCCGGCACACGATGCTCTTCTCGGCCACGATGCCCGGCCCGATCGTCGCGCTCGCGCGCCGGTTCATGTCCAAGCCGATCCACATCCGTGCGAACGACCCCGACGAGGGCCTGACGCAGGCGAACATCAAGCACCTCGTCTACCGGGCCCACTCGCTCGACAAGGACGAGGTGATCTCGCGCATCCTCCAAGCCGAGGGCCGCGGGAGGACCGTGATCTTCACGCGCACCAAGCGCGCGGCCGCGAAGCTCGTCGAGGAACTGAACGACCGCGGCTTCAACGCGGCCGCCGTGCACGGCGACCTGAACCAGGACCAGCGCGAGCGCGCCATGGCCTCGTTCAAGGCCGGCCGCAAGGACGTCCTGATCGCCACGGATGTCGCGGCGCGCGGCATCGACGTCGACGACGTGACCCACGTGATCAACCACACGATCCCGGACGACGACAAGGTGTACCTGCACCGCGCGGGCCGCACCGGCCGCGCTGGGAAGACCGGCATCGCGGTCACCTTCGTCGATTGGGAGGACCTGCACAAGTGGGCCCTCATCAACCGGGCGCTCGAGTTCGGCCAGCCGGAGCCCACCGAGACGTACTCGTCGAGCCCGCACCTGTTCAGCGACCTCGACATCCCGCAGGGCACCAAGGGCCGGCTCACGCCCGCCCCGAGCGCGCAGCCGTCGCGGTCCAGCACCGCCGGCCGCCGCGAGGGCGAGCGCTCGGGCGACGCCGCCGACGGCTCGACGCGCTCGCGCTCGCGCCGCCGCACGCGCGGAGGCAAGCCCACCGGCGAGGGCGCCGCGTCGACGCCCGCCGCCTCGGAGGAGGCGCCGAAGGAGCCGGGCGCCGGCACCCACGACGGCAAGGGCAAGGAGCACCACGACGGCAACGCGGCGCCGCGCCGGCGCCGTCGCCGCCGCGGCGGCCGTTCGGGCGGCAGCGCGGCCGGCGCCCCGTCGCAGGCCCCCACGGCCTGACGACGACCGACCGACCGACGCGAACGGGCCGGATGCCTCGTGGCATCCGGCCCGTTCGCGTCTTCCGGCGGCGGAGGGCGCGGCTCAGGGCAGCACGGGCTCGCTCCCGCGCCCCTCGCCGAGGATCCGCTCGACGACCTCGGGCGCGGTGGTGTGCTCGCCGAGGCGGTTCGACTTGCCGAGCCCGTGGTAGTCGCTCGAGCCGGTCGTGGCCAGCCCGTACCGCGTCGCGAGCTCCCGCAGGCGGAGCTTGGCCGCGGCGGTGTTCTCCGGGTGGTCGATCTCGAGGCCGAACAGGCCGGCCTCCGCGAGTCGACGCAGCCGCGACTCGGGGATGACGTCCTCCGCCCCGCGCGTGCCGGGATGCGCGAGCACGGGAACCCCGCCGGCGGCGCGGATCAGGCGGATGCCGGTGAGCGGGTCCGGCGCGTAGTGCGGCTGGGCGTAGCCGGACCGCCAGTGCAGGATGCCGGCGAACGCGTCCGAGCGCGTCTCCGCGTGGCCGCGCGCGACGAGCGCGTCGGCGATGTGCGGGCGCCCGATCGTCGTGCCGTCGGTGGTCTGCGCAAGAACGTCGTCCCACGTCAGGTCGTAGTCGGCCGCGATGCGCCGCACGATCTCCTCGGCCCGCGTCAGCCGCGACTCGCGGATCCGGTCGGTCTCGGCCACGAGCCCGGGGTCCGTCGGGTCGACGAGGTAGCCGAGCACGTGCACGCTCGCGAACTGCACGCGCGTGGACAGTTCGAGACCGGGGATGAGCCCGATGCCGAGCTCCCGCGCCGCGGCCGCCGCCTCGCCCCACCCGGCGGTCGAGTCGTGGTCGGTGATCGCGACCGCCTCGAGGCCCGCGAGCGATGCCGCGGCGACGAGGTCCGCCGGTGCGTCGGTGCCGTCGGAGACCGTGGAGTGCGCGTGCAGGTCAGCTGCGACGGCGAGCGGGGCGTCGGCCATGGACCCATGGTAGGACCGCACCCGTCAGCAGGTTCCCCGCGGACTCCCAGCGGACGCTCCGCGGTCGTCGCGGCACGGGCCCGGCGGCCTGACCTACGCTGGGTGGGATGTTCCCCCGCCTCCTCGGCTGGGCCCTCGTGCTCGGCACCGCAGCCCTCGCCGCCGTGCTGCTCTGGCCGCAGGCGTTCGGCCTGAACGACCAGTGGATCGCGGCGCACGTCGTCGCGCTGCGCGGAGCCGCGGCGGCCGGCGCGGGAATGCTGGCGGTGCTCCTGGCCATCGTGGTGCTGATCGGGGGCGCGCGTCGCGTGCTCGGTGCCGTGACCGCCATCCTCGTGGTCTTCTCCCTCGGCAACCTCGGGATCCTCGCGGCCCGTGGCCTGGGCGGCGGCGACCCCGCGGCCGCGGCGTCGGACTCGGTGACCGTGCTCTCGTGGAACACGCTCGGCGAGGTCCCCGACGCCGCGACGATCGCCGACCTCGCGTTGGCGCAGGAGGCGGACGTCGTCGTCCTCCCGGAGACCACGGAGCCCCTCGGCGAGGAGGTCGCGGTCGCCATGCGCGAGGGCGGCCGCCCGATGTGGGTGCACACGCAGTCGTTCGACCAGGTCGCGAAGGCGCGGTCGACGACCATCCTGATCTCGCCCGACCTCGGCGGCTACGAGGTCGTGAGCGCCCCGTGGCCGGGCCCGCCAGGGAACACGAACACGCTGCCGACCGTCGTCGCCGAGCCGACGAGCGGCGAGGGTCCGCGCATCGTGGCGGTGCACGCGGTCGCGCCGATCCGGTGGGAGCTGCGGAACTGGCGCAGCGACCTGGACTGGCTCGCCGAGCAGTGCTCGGCCGACGACGTCATCATGGCCGGCGACTTCAACGCGACGCTCGACCACTTCGCCGGTCGCGGCGTCGACGGCGGCGACCTCGGGCGGTGCGCCGACGCCGCCGAGGCGGGCGGCGCCGGCGGGATGGGCACCTGGCCGACCGATGTGCCCGAACTGCTCGGCAGCCCCATCGACCACGTGCTGGCGACCCCCGGATGGCACGTCGACGCATTCCGCGTGCTCGACGCGCTCGACGACTCCGGCAGCGACCATCGGCCCATCGTGGCGGTCCTGTCCCGGGCCGGCTGAGCGTCGGGGCTCGGAGCGACGTCTCGGCGAGCGATGCGAGAATGGACACCATGACGAACACCGGCGACGCCACCGCGACGGCCCACGAGGCCCACACCGACGAGATCACCGCCGAGGAGTCCGGCCGCAACGCCAACCGTTCGACGACCCCGGGATCGGAGGGCTTCAAGTCCTTCATCGGCGGCAGCTGGGCCGAGCGCGACGAGGCGCTTCCGGCGCCGCGTGCCCAGGCCGCGCACGCGGCGTCGCGACGCGCGGCGGTGTCCGAGTCGTTCCCGGGGCAGCGCCTCGTGATCCCGGCGGGCGACATGAAGCAGCGCGCCAACGACACCGACTACCCCTTCCGCGCGCACTCCGCCTTCGCGCACCTGACCGGCTGGGGCTCGGACTCCGAGCCCGGCGCCGTGCTGGTCCTCGAGCCGACCGGCGACACCGGCCACGAGGCGACCCTGTACTTCCGCGGCCCGGCCGGCCGCGACTCCGACGAGTTCTACGCGAATCCGGCGATCGGCGAGTTCTGGATCGGCGCTCGCCCCTCGCTCGAGCACGTCGCCGCCGACCTGCAGCTCGCCGCTCGCGACCTCGCCGACTTCGACGGCGTCGTCGACGCGGTCGACACGGCGACCCTCGTCCTGCGCGAGGCCGACGTCGCGCTGACCGAGCGGATCGACCAGGCGCGCCTGCGCTTCGCGGCCGAGGAGGCGCTGTCGACGAACGCGTCGGACGCGCCGTTCAGCATCGAGGTGAACGCCGAGCACGAGCCGGACGCCGAGCTCGCCCGGGTGCTCGCCGAACTGCGGCTGGTGAAGGACGAGTTCGAGGTCGCCGAGATGCGCGCCGCCGTCGACGCGACCCAGCGCGGGTTCACCGAGGTGCTCGAGGAGCTGCCGCGGATCACCAGCGAGGTGCGCGGCGAGCGCGTCATCGAGGGCGTGTTCGCGACCCGCGCCCGCATCGAGGGCAACGACGTCGGCTACGGCTCGATCGCCGCGGCCGGCCCGCACACCACCATCCTGCACTGGACCCGGAACGACGGCCCGGTGGTACCGGGCGACCTGGTGCTCCTGGATGCCGGTGTCGAGCGCGACACCTACTACACCGCCGACATCACGCGCACCTTCCCGGTGAACGGCACGTTCTCGCCGGTGCAGCGCCAGGTGTACGAGGCCGTGCTCGAGGCCGCGGACGCCGCGTTCCGGATCGTGAAGCCGGGCGTGGTGTTCCGCGAGGTCCACGCCGCCGCGATGGAGGTCATCGCGCACCGGACCGCCGAGTGGGGGTTCCTCCCGGTGTCCGCCGAGGAGTCGCTGAAGCCCGAGAACCAGTTCCACCGCCGCTACATGGTGCACGGCACGAGCCACCACCTCGGACTCGACGTGCACGACTGCGCGCAGGCGCGTCGGTCGATGTACATGGACGGCGTGCTCGAGCCGGGCATGGTCTTCACCATCGAGCCGGGGCTCTACTTCCAGGCCGACGACCTCACCGTGCCCGAGGAGTTCCGCGGCATCGGCGTCCGCATCGAGGACGACATCCTCGTCACCGTCGACGGCGCCGAGAACCTCTCCGCCCGCATCCCGCGCACGGTCGACGAGGTCGAGGCCTGGGTGCGCGACGCCCGAGGCTGACCCCGGTGGTGGGCCGGCTCACCTCGCGGTGAGTCGGCCGACCTCGAGCCTGCCCGTCCGCCCGGGTGCTGCCGCGCGTCGCGTCAGCCCGAACCGCGGCTCGCCGCGCGCGCGGACCGACGCGCCGTCCACCACGCCCAGAACCGGTCCAGCTGGCGCTTGACCCAGCGGGCGAGGCGCTTCGCCCACGCGAACTCGGTGCCCAGCACGGCGAGTCCGACGAAGACGACGAGCCAGCCGGGTCCGGGCAACGGCACCAGCGCGAGCCCGGCGACCGCGATCACGCCGCCGAGCACTCCGACGCCGAGCCGGTAGGCGAAGCGCAGTCGCGGATGACGATCGATCCACCGGCGGATGCCGCGCAGCCACCGGCGGATCGGACGATCGGGCCGCTCGGCGGCGACGATCTCGGCACGGACCGAGCGCTCGAGCGTGGTCGGTCGCGGCGTGGATCGGTCGACGGTCAGGGCGTCCATGCCAGCACGATAGGCCCGCCCGCTGGGAGGCGACCGGACGGATCAGTCGTCGGCGTCGTCGCGCTCGCGCGCGGCGCGGCGGGCCGCGTCCTGGGCCTCGCCGTAGGTGAGCGGTCGCGACGGGTCGACGGTCGGTGCGGTGCCGGGCGTCGCGTCCGCCGGTGCCACCGCCTCGGTCTCGCGCGTCGCCGCGTCCGCCGCGGGAGGGGCGGGCGGCGGTGCCGGGGGCGAGTCGCTCGCGGGCGCCGCAGGCGCGACCTCCGTGACGCCGAGCACCTCTCGCGCGCGGCCGACGTGCGCGGGCTCCGCGACGATCGCATAGCGGGTGGCGAGCACCTGCATCACCGAGGTGAAGTCGCGCCGCCGGCGGTTGACCGAGTAGGTCACGACGCTGAAGATCATGCCGAAGCCGGCGCCGATGAGCACGGCGGCGGCGAGGACGCCGAGCGAGGTGCCGCTCGGCGAGAAGATGAAGAAGAGCAGGCCGAGGAAGGTGCCGAACCACGCCCCCGAGAGCGCCCCGCCGCCCGCCGTCCTCCCCCAGCTGCGCGTCCCGGTGATCCGCTCCACGCTGGTCAGGTCGTGACCGACGATCGCGAGCTCCTTCACCGGGAAGTCGGCCTTCGCGAGGCGGTCGACGGCGGACTGCGCCTCGAGGTAGGTCTCGTAGCTGGCGACGGTCTCCCCCGTGGGCAGCGTCGGATAGGTGCGGCCGAGACGGCCGCCGAACGGCGACTGGGTGCTCACCCGACCATTCTCCCATGGCCCCCGGCGGCGCGGTCGGAACGTCCGGCCCGCGGGGTAGGTTGGGAGGCGTGAGCGCCACCAGAGTCTTCGTCGCCCGACTCGCCGGGTGTGCCGTGTTCGACCCCGCGGGCGACCGCGTCGGGAAGGTGCGCGACGTCCTCGTCGTGTACCGCAAGGACGATCCGCCGCGCGTCGTCGGCCTGATCGTCGAGATCCCCGGCAAGCGACGGGTCTTCGTGTCGATCGGGCGCGTGACCTCGATCGGCGGCGGCCAGATCATCACCACGGGCCTCATCAACATGCGTCGCTTCGAGCAGCGCGGCGGCGAGGTGCGCGTGATCGCCGAGATGCTCGGGCGCAAGGTGACCTTCAACGACGGCTCCGGCACCGCGACGATCGAGGACGTCGCCATCGAGGAGCGCGATCCCGGCGAGTGGGAGGTCGACCAGCTCTTCGTGCGCCGTCCCAAGACGAGCGCCTCGCCCTTCGCGAAGGGGCCGTCGGCGTACGTCACCTGGCGCGAGGTGCGGGAGACCACGGCGGCCGGCGAGGCGCAGTCGGCCGAGCAGCTGATCGCGACGTACTCCGAGCTGAAGCCGGCCGACCTCGCGAACACCCTGCTCGACCTGCCGCCCCGACGTCGGCAGGAGGTCGCGGCCGAGCTCTCGGACGACCGGCTCGCCGACGTGCTGGAGGAGATGCCCGAGGTCGACCAGGTCGAGATCCTCGCCGAGCTCGGCGACGATCGCGCCGCCGACGTCCTCGACCACATGTCGCCCGACGACGCGGCCGACCTCATCGCCCAGCTGCCCGAGGAGCGCGGCGAGCACCTGCTGGAGCTCATGGAACCCGAGGAGGCGGAGGACGTCCGCTTCCTGCTCTCGTACGGCCCCGACACCGCGGGCGGCCTCATGACGACCGAGCCGATCATCGTCTCGGCCGACGCCACCGTCGCGGAGGGCCTCGCCCTCATCCGCCGCCACGACCTGCCGCCCGCGCTCGGCGCGGCGGTCTGCGTGACCCTCCCGCCGTACGAGCCCCCCACCGGCAGGTTCCTCGGGATCGTCCACTTCCAGCGGATGCTGCGCTACCCGCCGCACGAGCGCATGGGCTCGCTCATCGACCAGGGCCTCGAACCGGTCACCGCCGACACCTCGGCCGCCGAGGTGAGTCGCATCCTCGCCAGCTACGATCTCGTGTCGGTGCCGGTGGTCGACGAGAAGCACCGCCTCGTCGGCGTGGTCACGATCGACGACGTGCTCGACTACCTGCTCCCCGACGACTGGCGCAGTCATCCCGACGACGAGCACGAGCTGACCCGCCGCGCCACGGCGAGGGCGCAGCTGGCCACCGGCAGCATCCCGATCGCACCCGGAAGGAGGGCAGGAGATGGCCCGCGCTGATGCCGACGACCGTCGGTTCGACACCCCCAAGGGCGCCAGGCGCGCCGCCCCGCTCCGCCTCTCGGGCGACCGCGACCGCTTCGGCCGCTTCACCGAATGGGTGGCCCGCGGCATGGGAACGCCCTGGTTCCTCCTCGGGCTCACGATGTTCGTGCTGCTCTGGATGCTGTGGAACACGCTGGCGCCCGCCGACTGGCAGTTCGACCGAGCCGACTACGGCTTCATCGCGCTGACGCTCGTGCTCTCGCTGCAGGCCTCCTACGCGGCACCCCTGATCCTGCTCGCGCAGAACCGGCAGGACGACCGCGACCGCGTGCAGATCGAGCAGGACCGCCAACGCGCGGAGCGCAACCTCGCCGACACCGAGTACCTGGCCCGCGAGGTCGTCGCGCTGCGGCTCGCGGTCCGCGACCTGGCGTCCAAGGAGTTCATCCGCCAGGAGCTGCGGCAGGCGCTCGAGGAGCTGGACCGGCGCGACGCGGAGGATGCCGCGAATGCCGGCTCCTGACGCGGCATCCGTCGAAGCCGCCGTCCGCACCGCGCTCACCGGCGTCATCGATCCGGAGATCCGCAAGCCCATCACCGAGCTCGACATGGTGGAGCGCGTGACCGCGACCGAGAGCGGTGTCGAGGTCGGCGTCCGGCTGACGATCGTGGGCTGCCCGGCCTCCGACCGCATCGAGCGCGACGTGCGCGACGCGGCGGAGCAGGTGGTCGGCACGGGCAACGCCGTCGTCGAGCTCGGCGTCATGACGCCCGAGCAGCGGGCCGCCCTGACCGAGCGACTCCGCGGGGGCCGAGCGGCGCGCGGCAACCCGTTCGGGCCCGGCACGCTCACGCGCGTGGTCGCCGTCACGAGCGGCAAGGGCGGCGTCGGCAAGTCGACCCTCACCGCGAACCTCGCGGTCGCACTCGCCGCACGCGGGCTCTCCGTCGGCCTCGTCGATGCCGACGTGCACGGCTTCTCCATCCCGGGGCTGCTCGGGCTCGTCGACGAGCACGGGACCGCCGTCCGGCCCACGCGCGTCGACGAGATGATCCTGCCGCCGGTCGCGCACGGGGTGAAGGTCATCTCGATCGGCATGTTCGTCGAGCCGACCGAGCCCGGCGGACGGGGGTCCTCCGTCGCCGTCGCCTGGCGCGGCCCGATGCTGCACCGGACGCTCCAGCAGTTCCTCACCGACGTCTACTTCGGCGACCTCGACGTCCTGCTCGTCGACCTGCCGCCCGGCACGGGCGACGTGGCGATCTCGCTCGGGCAGTTGCTGCCGAACGCCGAGGTGCTCGTCGTCACGACCCCGCAGCCGGCCGCCGCCGACGTCGCCGAGCGCTCCGGACTCGTCGCCCGGCAGACCGGACAGCGGGTCGTCGGCGTCGTCGAGAACATGGCGGGCCTCGCACAGCCCGACGGGACCCTGCTCGACCTGTTCGGCTCAGGGGGCGGCGAGGAGGTCGCCCGACGGCTCTCCGAGGGCGCCGACCATCCGGTGCCGCTCGTCGCCGCCGTGCCGCTCAGCGTCGCCCTCCGCCGCGGCGGCGACGAGGGCGAGCCGGTCGTGGTCCGCGAACCCGACGACCCCGCCGCACGGGCCATCGAGCAGGCGGCGGAGTTCCTCGCCCGGCGCCCGCGCTCGCTGGCCGGTCGTCGCCTGGACGTCTCCGTTCGATGAGCCGGATGGCGCGACCCGGGCGCACCGCACCCCGTGCGGTGGTCGTTCCGCTCGCGCTCGTCGTGGGATGCGCGATCGCGGGATGCGCCCCGGCGGCCGATGCACCCGGACCGCTTCCCGACGGACTCGACGTGACCGTGCGGCAGGGCCGGCTCGACGTGCCCCAGCACCTGCTGGTGGTGCACTTCGAGAACTCGGGCGACCCGCTCACCGTCGAGGCGCTCACGGTGCGATCGCCCGCGCTCGCCCCCGGCATGGAGCGCGACCGACCCTTCGACCTCGGACGCGACGACGCCATCGACATCCGTCTCGACCTCCCGGGCAGCGTCTGCGAGGGCGACCCCACCGCCGTCGAGGTCGACGTGCGCGTGACGTCCGCCGACGGTGAGTCCCTCGCCGGTACGCTCGAACCCGCGGACCCCTTCGGCACGATGGCCCGGATCGCCGACACCGACTGCCTCGCCGAGGCGGTGGCCGCGGTGGCCGCGATCGAACTGCCCGAGCGGCTGCGCACCAGCGGCTCGGGTGCCGGGATGCGCGCGTGGATCGACGTCCGCGTCGCCCCCGTCCCGACCGGGGACGGCCGGCTGACGATCGACGGCGTGGCCGCGACGACCCTCATCGGCGATGAGGGCGGCCAGGACTGGGAACTCGGGATCGACGTCGCCGCGGGCGACGAACCGGTCGATGCGGTGCTCGCGGTGCGCCCGGCGCGATGCGACGCCCATGCGCTCGCGGACGACAAGCGGGGCACCATCCTGCCGTTCGACGTCGCCGCTGCGGACGGCCGCTCAGGCCGGCTCGAGTTCGCGGCGGGGCCCTCGCTCAAGGCAGACCTGTACGCGTACTACGCCGAGCGCTGCGAGCTGGAACCCCCGTCGGGCTGATCTAGGGTGGGCGCATGCGGACACCGGCGCAATGGCTGCGAGGCGTGCGACATCCCGAGGCGTTCCACGGGCACGGCGTGCGACGGGGCTTCTTCGAGGGGTGGTATGTCAAGCTCGTCAGCTCGGACCGCCGGCACCGGTGGGCGGTGATCCCCGGCGTGTTCCGCGGGCTCGACGAGCACGACGGGGCGCGCGACGAGGCGTTCGTCCAGGTCCTGGACGGCCTCACCGGCCGGTCCTGGTACCACCGGTACCCGGTCGACGCGTTCTCCGCCTCCGCGCACGGCTTCGAGGTCGCCGTCGGCGGCAATCGGTTCGACTCGACCGGGGTGACGCTCGACACGCCCCAGTTGCGCGGACGGCTCGACTACACGGGGCCCATGCAGCCGTGGCCGGTGACGCTTCGCGAGCCCGGCATCATGGGCTGGTACGGGCTCGTGCCGTTCATGGAGTGCTTCCACGGCATCGTCTCGTTCGGACACGGGCTGACCGGGACGTTGGACGTGGAGGGCACCGCCGTCGTCTTCGACGGCGGTCGCGGGTACATCGAGAAGGACTGGGGCCGGGCCTTCCCATCCGGCTACGTCTGGATGGCGAGCAACCACATCGACCACGCCGCCGGCGAGCACCCCGACGCCTCGCTCATCGCGTCGGTCGCGATCATCCCATGGCTGAAGGGGTCGTTCCGCGGTTCGATCGTGGGCCTCCGGCACGGTGATCGACTGCACCGCTGGACCACCTACAACGGGTCGGAGGAGCGACGCCTCGAGATCGACGACTCGCACGTGCGCTGGAGCGTGTCCGGACCCGACGGCCTGCTCGAGCTGGAGGCCGAACGGGTCCGCGGCGGCCTGCTCCACGCGCCGCTGCGGACGGCGATGCACCGCAGGGTGGAGGAGACGCTCGACGCCCGCATCAGGCTTCGGCACCTCGCGCCGGACGGCCGGGTCCTGCTCGACGGCGTCGCGGAGTGCGCGGGCCTCGAGGTCTTCGGCGACACGGAGCGGATGCTCGCCCTCTGACACGACCGGCCCGGGCGCAGCGACGCGGACTCGCGCCCGCCTCCTCGAGCCGTCCGAACTCAGCGGACGGGCTCGTCGACCGCGCGGGCATCGTCTTCGACGGCCCCCGCGTCGAGATCGACGCGACGGAGGGGGTAGCGCAGGATCGGGACGAGGCTCGCGAACGCGATGGCGGAGGGCAGCAGGCTGAAGCTCACGATGATGCCGGCGATGGCTGCGGCGGGCTGGGTCACCTCGGTCGCGCCGACCGACTCGACGTAGCCGGTCATGGCGAGCACGACCGCGAACAGGGTCGCCCCGAGCGCCATGCCGGTGGTCTCCCCCGCGGTCCAGATCCCGCCGAAGCTCCCCGCGCGTCCGGGTCCATGGCTCCTGGCGTCGTGCGCGATGACGTCCGGCAGCATCGCCATGGGCAACGACTGCATGCCCGCGTACGCCGCGCCGGCGATGCCGACCGGCAGGTAGACCCACGCGCCGGGCGCCCACAGCATCCCGGCGAGCGAGGCGGTCGCCACGGCGAAGACGACGCTCGCGAACGCGAACGACGCCTCCTTGCCGATGCGACGGGCGAGACGGCCCCAGATCGGGGCGCAGACCAGCGCGGGCCCGATGAGCGCCAGGAAGAGCAGGGTCAGGGCGTCCTCGGAGTGCAGGACCCGCACCGCGACGAAGTTGGCTCCCGCGAGCATCGCCCCGGTCGCCAGCCCCTGCAGCAGGAACGCCGCGAGCAGGAGGCGGAAGGGCCGGCTCCGGCGCAGCGCCGCGATCCCCTCGGTGTATCCGGCGAGCCGGCCGCGGGGCGAGGCGGCCGGAACGGCGCGACCCGTCGGGGCGACGATGGTCGCCACGAGCATCCCGGCTGCGATGACGACCCCGGCGACGACGGCCATGACCAGGTACCCGAGCGCCTCGTCGGTCCCGCCGACGCCCCGGAGCAGCGGACCGCCGGCGCCGAAGGCCAGGATGGCCGCCGTGAGCAGGACGACCCTCCAGGTGAGCAGGCGCGTCCGACCGTCGTAGTCGTCGGTGAGCTCCGCCGGGAGGGCGATGTAGGGCACCTGGAAGAGGCTGAAGGCCGTCGCCGTCGCCAGGAATGCGACCATCACCCATGCGCCGGCGGCGACCGGGCCGATCCCGATCGGGACGGCGAAGGTGATGGCGAACGTCACCGGGAGCGCCAGCGCGCCGATGCGCATCCACGTGCGACGGGTGCCCGTCCGCGCCAGCGCGCGGTCGCTCCGCTCGCCGATCCAGGGGTCGATGAGCACGTCCCAGACCTTCGCCGCGGCCACCACGATCGCCGCGAGCAGCGCGCTCACCCCGAGGGTGTCCGTCAGGTAGAACACGAGCACGAGGCCGGGCAGGGTGGCGAAGCCGCCGGTGCCGATCGAGCCGATCGCGTACCGGGCGACGTCGCTGCGGGAGAGACGTCGCTCCGGTGCAGTCATGCGGGGAAGCATACCCATGCGCCGAGGTGCCGAACGACCGCGCTCCGAGCGGCGGATCGCGCGGACCACCCGCACGTCGCCCGCCTAGACTGGCGGCGTGTCCGATGCCGCCACCCGAACGCCGGCCCCCGCCCTGCCCGAGTACCGCCACCTCGTCGACGACCTGGTCGCGACGAGCGGGTCGTCCTCGCCGGTCCGATCCCCCGCGACCGGCGACACGCTGGTCGACCTGCCGCGATCCTCCGCGTCCGACGTGCGGGACGCGTTCTCGCGCGCTCGCCTCGCGCAGGTGGCGTGGGCGCGTGCGGGCTTCGCCGAGCGCCGCCGCGTGCTGTTGCGCGCCCACGACCTCATCCTCGCCCGGCGCGAGCAGCTCCTCGACCTCACGCAGATCGAGAGCGGGAAGACCCGTGGCCAGGCGTTCGAGGAGGTCTACCAGGCGCTCTCGGTGACGCGCTGGCACGCGCTGTCGGCCCACCGCGTGCTCGCGGGTGGGCGCCGCCGCGCCGGCATCCCGCTCGTGCTGTCGACCCGGGTGCGGTATCGGCCGAAGGGCGTCGTCGGGGTCGTCACGCCGTGGAACTACGCCGTCTCACTGGCGGCGATGGATGTCGTCCCCGCGCTCGCGGCGGGCTGCGCCGTCGTGCAGAAGGCCGACGACCAGGCCGCCCTCACGATCCTCGCCCTGCGTCGTGCCTTCATCGACGCCGGCGTCCCCGAGGCGCTCTGGTCGGTCGTCGCGGGCGAACCCGCCGAGGCCGGCGAGGCGCTCACCGACGAGGCCGACTACATCTGCTTCACGGGCTCGACCGCGACCGGCCGGCGCATCGCCGAGAAGGCCGGGCGGCGCCTGGTCGGCGCGTCGCTGGAGCTCGGCGGCAAGAATGCGCTCATCGTGCTCGACGACGTCGACCCCGAGCAGGCCGCGGCCGAGGCGGCGCACGCGTGCTTCTCGGCCATGGGCCAGCTGTGCGTCTCGGCCGAGCGCATCTACGTCGAGCGCGGCGTCGCCGACGCCTTCACCCGGGCGCTCGTCGCACGCCTGACGGACCCTCGCATCGGCACCGGCCTCGACCACGACGCCGACTACGGAACGCTCACCACCACGGGGCAGCTCGACCGCGTCCGTGCGCACCTCGACGACGCCGTGGCCAAGGGCGCGCGAGTGCTCGTCGGCGGCCGGGCGCGTCCCGACCTCGGCCCGTGGGCGTTCGAGCCGACCGTGCTGGCCGACGCGGCCCCCGGCATGCGCGCGCTCGACGAGGAGACCTTCGGCGCGATCGCGTCACTGCACGTGGTCGATGACGACCTCGAGGCGGTCTTCGCCGCGAACGACTCCGAGTACGGCCTGAACGCCGCCGTGCTCTCGGGATCGACCCGGCGCGCGCTCCGCGTCGCCGAGGAGCTCGAGGCCGGCAGCGTCAACGTGAACGAGGGCTACCGAGGCAGCTTCGGCTCGGTCGACGCGCCGATGGGCGGGGTCAAGGCCTCCGGCATCGGGCGCCGCAACGGCCGCGAGGGCCTGCTGCGGTTCGTCGACCCGGTGACCGTGTCGATGCACCGTGGCATCATCGCGCTCCCCCGGACGGGGCGGGAGTACGAGCGGCTCATCGGGCCACTCGTGCTGCTCGCGCGCGTGCTCCGCGCCATCCGGCGCGCCTAGCGCCTGCGACGGGCCCGGCGGGGGCCGTCGTCGGCGGGGCCGTCGGTCGGCCGCGGATCGGCGAGCCGTCAGGTCGCCTCGGAGTCGAACGGCGCCGCCTCGCCGGCGGTGATCGCCTCGAGCTTGCGCTTGCGCTGCAGGTAGGCCGAGTTCTCGTTCACGGCCGCCCGGGCGACGACGGGTTTGGCCGGTTCGGTGAACGGGTCGACGTCGGTCAGGGCCTCGCGGATGATGCGTCGCGGGTCGTACTGGCGAGGGTCGAGCTTGCGCCAGTCGACGTCGTCGAAGTCGGGGCCCATCTCCTCGCGCATGCGGTCCTTCGCGCCATTGGCGAAGTCGCGCATCGATCGGACGAAGCGCCCGAGCTGGGCGGCGTAGTGCGGGAGCCGCTCCGGACCGAGCAGGAACACGGCGATCACCCCGACGATGAGGAGTTTGTCGAACGTGAGGCCACCCATGCGCTCAAGGATACTGGGCGGCGGGGCGCACTGAGGACCACCGGACGGACCCCTAGGCTTGGGGGTCGACAGCACGACGGGAGCCGCCACGTGTCCGAGCACGACCTGAACTGGAAGTACGTCGACGAGTCGGTCGTCGAGTCGGACCCGATCGCGCGCGCCCGACAGCAGTCGCTGGAGCTCGGCGTCGATCCGGTGTCCCCCGCCGTCGGCGCCCAGCTGGCCGTGATCGCCGCGGCGTGCGACGCCCGGACGATCATCGAGGTCGGCACGGGCGTTGGGGTCTCCGCACTGTGGATGCTCCAGGCGGCGCGCTCCGCGCACCTCACCTCGATCGACACCGAGACCGAGTACCAGCAGCACGCCCGCGACCATTTCGCGGACGCCGGGATCGCGCCGGCCCGGGTGCGCCTGATCGCGGGTCGCGCGGGCGAGGTGCTGCCACGGATGAACGAGCAGTCCTACGACCTGGTCGTCGTCGACGCGGATGCGGCCTCGGTCATCGAGTACGTCGAGCACGGCCTCCGGCTGGCGAAGCCGGGCGGGAGCGTGCTCGTGGCTCGCGCGCTCTGGAAGGGAAGGGTGGCCGACCCGGCGCGGCGGGATGACGTGGCGACGGCGTTCCGTGGGCTCATCATGGAACTCTCGGCTTCGACCGCCGTGGTCACCGCCATCTCGCCGGCCGGGGACGGGCTGTTGCAGATCGTGAAGCTCGGCGCCTGACTAGGCAGGGTTCACGACGCCGCCGAGGACGTCGTAGAGCTCCTTGGCCTCGGCGTCGTTGACCGAGACGACGAGGCGACCGCCACCCTCGAGGGGCACGCGCACGATGATGAGCCGCCCCTCCTTCACAGCCTCCATCGGTCCGTCTCCAGTGCGTGGCTTCATGGCCGCCATTGAGCTACCCCTTTCGTGGCTGAATCTCCATTATCCCGTATCGACGCGTCGTCCCGGCACACGCGGCCCCCGCTGTGGAACCCGGGCCGCCGGAT
The DNA here is from genome assembly GCF_040496015.1 of Agromyces litoreus. Taxonomy (NCBI): domain Bacteria; kingdom Bacillati; phylum Actinomycetota; class Actinomycetes; order Micrococcales; family Microbacteriaceae; genus Agromyces; species Agromyces litoreus. Next base: position 158,307 of record NZ_JBEPKA010000004.1, on the reverse strand, counting down.
TCACCGACCGGACGGCGGACGGCCACCCGCGCGTCACCCGTGCCCGGTGGATCAGGGCGGCGTCCAGTCGAGTCCGTCGATGCGCCACGCGATCAGCAGCCACCCCACCTGGAGGGCGAGCGACGCGACCACCAGCCCGCCCCGCCACCATCGCGAACGTGGGATCGCGAGCGCCCCCGCCAACGGGAACAGCGGGGCGGCGATCCGGAAGAGGCTGGACTGCGGGAAGAAGACGGCGAAGAGGTAGAGGGCGTAGCTGGCGGACCAGAGGCGGATGTCCACGCCGAGCCGTCGCACCCACGGCGAGAAGAGCACGAGCACGAACGCCACGACCAGCGCGATCGGCGCGATCGTGCCCAGCGGCTGGCCGAGCCACCAGTCCCCCGACTGGAACCACGGCGTGAGCGGCACGAGTTCCACGTACCCGATGTAGGGCGCCCGCCAGGCGAGCTCGGTGTCCGTGTACGCCGTGGGGACGCCGGTGACCGCCCAGGCGATCGCCGGCCACGCGAGGCCCGCGAGTCCGGAGAACACGGCGACGGAGGCCACGACGAGCTGATCTCGGACGGGGAACGGATCGCGCGCTCGCGTCGCCCAGCGCACGATCCAGTGCAGCCCGAGCGTGAGCGCGAACGCCAGCGCCCCCGGCCGCGTGAACGACCAGATCCCGACCACGGGAACGAGCCACCCGTACCTGCGGTCCACGAGCAGCAGCAGCGCGAGCGCCAGCCAGAGGAAGCCGAGCGCCTCGGCGTAGCCGAACTGCATGATCGGGGCGACCGGCGCCACGCAGAAGAGCACGACGGCGAACATCGCCCGGTCGGGCTCGAGGAAGCGGGACATGAGCCGATGGAACACGAGCGCGGCGCCGAGGCCGGCGAGGAGCGCCACCATGACCGATGCGACCTCCCACGGGACGCCCACGCTCGTGAAGATCCGCATGATGCCCGGGAAGACCGGCAGGAACGCCCACGCGTTCTCGGCGACGTGCCCGGCGTCGTCGAAGGGGAGCTCCGTCGGGTACCCGGCCGCGGCGATGAAGGCGTACCACCGCGCGTCCCACAGGTTCGCGAACGCGAAGTACCCCGGCCGCGCCTCGGTCCATGCGCTCTCGGGCTGCGCGCGGGCGAGGAACAGCACGACCACGGTCGTGAACGCCCTCGAGGCGGCGTACACGAGCATCACGCGCGCCCACCACGGCAGCACCCGCCATCGGACGCGCGGGGCGGTTCGGCCCACGCGATGCGGATCCGGATGCCGCGCCGCGGCCGCCTCGGGAGCGCTCACCCCCGGATCAGCGCCCGTCGCCGGTCAGCCACGCACGCAGCGCCCGCTCGCAGGCGACGATCTGGTCGCAGTCCACCCGCTCGTCGTCGGCGTGCGCGAGCAGCGGGTCGCCCGGGCCGAAGTTCACGGCGGGGATGCCGAGGGCGCTGAAGCGCGCGACGTCGGTCCATCCGTACTTCGGCTTGGCCTCCGCGCCGACGGCCCGCACGAACTCCTGTGCGAGGGCGTCGTCGAGCCCCGGACGCGCGCCCTCGGCGGCATCCGTGACCGTGAGCTCGTACTCGGGGAACAGCGAACGCACGAGCTCGGTGGCGTCGGCGATCGACCGGCTCGGCGCGAACCGGTAGTTCATCGTGAGCACGGCGTCGTCGGGGATGACGTTGCCCGCGACGCCGCCGTAGACGAAGACGGCGTTCAGGCCCTCGCGGTAGGCGAGCCCGTCGACCTCGACGGTCTCGGCCTCGTACGCCGCGAGGCGCTCGAGCGCCGGCGCGAGCCGGTGGATGGCGTTCTCGCCCACCCAGCTGCGGGCGGAGTGGGCGCGGCGACCGGTCGCGCGGAGGTCGATGCGGAGGGTGCCGTTGCATCCGCCCTCCACCTCGCCGCGCGTGGGCTCGCCGAGGATCGCGAAATCGGCCTCGAAGAGGTCGGGTCGCGCCGCGAGCACCCGCCCGAGGCCGTTGAGGTCGGCCGCGACCTCCTCGTGGTCGTACCACATCCAGGTCACGTCGACGGCGGGATCGACCAGCTCGCGCGCGAGCTTCAGCTGCACGGCGACGCCCGCCTTCATGTCGACCGTGCCGCGGCCCCACAGCATGCGGCGACCGGCCTCCTCCTCGAACCGGGTGGGCACGTTGCCGTTGATCGGCACGGTGTCCAGGTGGCCGGCGATGACGACGCGACGATCGCGCCCGAGGTTCGTGCGCGCCACGATCGTGTCGCCGTCGCGATGCAGCTCGAGATGCCCGGCATCCGCCAGCGACTCGACCACGAGATCGGCGAGCACCCGCTCCTCCCCCGAGACGCTCGGGATGTCGCAGATCGCCCGGGTGATGGCGACGACGTCGGCGGACAGGTCGAGGGCGGCCGTGGGCCGGACGGGATCAGCCATGACCCGAGTCTACGAGGGCGTGGGCGCCGCTCCACGCGGCGTCATCCGGGACCGCCGGCCACCCTCGCTCGGTACCCTTGGGGCATGCCCGCTGACTCGCTGAACCCCACCGCGCCCGCGACCGCATGGGGCGACGGACTCGCCACGGTCGCCGCGGACGGCACCGTCCTCGACACCTGGTTCCCCGAGCCCCGCCTCGGCGACCCCGCCGCCGACGAGCCGACGTGGGCGCCGCCGGCCGGGGCGGTCGGTCCGGACGAGCGCCGCGCCGTCCGCGTCGAGGCCGTGCGCATCGCGATCCGACTGGACGAGGCCCCCGCCTCGACCCCGGACGCCTACCTGCGACTCCACCTGCTCTCGCACCTGCTCGTGCGCCCCAACGGGCTCAACCTCGACGGCGTGTTCAGGCACCTGCCGAACGTGGCGTGGACGAACGCCGGCCCCGTGCATCCCGACGACCTCGACCGACTGCGCCCGGCGCTCCAGCGCGCCGGGATCCACGTCACCGGGCTCGACAAGTTCCCCCGGCTGCTCGACTACGTGATCCCCGAGCGCGTGCGGATCGCCGACGCCTCGCGCGTGCGGCTGGGGGCCCACCTCGCACCGGGCACCACCGTCATGCACGAGGGCTTCGTGAACTTCAACGCCGGCACGCTCGGCTCGTCGATGGTCGAGGGCCGGGTCTCGCAGGGCGTCGTCGTCGGCGACGGCAGCGACATCGGCGGCGGCGCCTCGATCATGGGCACCCTCTCGGGCGGCGGCACCCAGCGGGTCGCGATCGGCGAGCGCGCCCTCCTCGGCGCCAACGCCGGCATCGGCATCTCGATCGGCGACGACTCCGTCGTCGAGGCGGGCCTGTACGTGACCGCGGGCACCAAGGTCGTCCTGCGCGGCGGCGCCGGCGAGCGCGACCGCGTCGTGAAGGCCGTCGAGCTGTCGGGCCTGCCGAACCTGCTGTTCCGGCGCAACTCGCTCGACGGCAGCGTGGAGGTGCTCTCCCGCACCGGCGAGGGCGTCGCCCTCAACGCCGCACTGCACGCCTGACCGGCGCTCGCGGCGCGATCCACGCCCGGCCCCGCGAGGTATGGTGATCACCCGGGGCCGCCGGAGGCGGCCCGACGCTTGCGCCGACACGAGGGAGTGACGTGGGAACCGACGCGCCGAGGACCCGACGACGCGGCTGGACGAAGCTCCTCGTCGGCGCGCTCGTGACCGTGCTGGTGCTCGCGACCGTGGCGGCCGGGGTCGGCTGGTGGTCGGTGCAGCGCGCGTTCCCGACGACCTCGGGCCGCATCGACGTGGCGGGTCTCCAGGCGCCGGTCACCGTCTATCGCGACGAGGCCGGGATCCCCCAGCTGGTCGGCGAGACCGACCTCGACCTGCTGTTCGCGCAGGGGTACGTGCACGCGCAGGACCGGTTCTGGGAGATGGACTTCCGCCGGCATGTCACGGCCGGGCGAGTCGCGGAGCTCTTCGGCGAGTCCCAGGTGCCCACCGACACGTTCATCCGGACCCTCGACTGGCGCGGCGTCGCGACGCGGGAGTACGAGCAGATGGACGAGGCGACCCGCGGGCTGTACGAGGCCTACGCCGACGGCGTGAACGCCTACCTCGCCGAGCGATCGGCACCCGAGCTCTCCCTCGAGTACAGCGTCCTGGCGCTGCAGCGGCCCGGCTACCGGCCCGAGCCGTGGACGCCCGTCGACTCGATCGCGTGGCTCAAGGCGATGGCGTGGGACCTCCGCTCCAACCTGGGCGACGAGATCGACCGGGCCGTGCTGCTCGGCTCCGGCCTGGAGGCGGAGGCGGTCGCGCGGTTGCACCCCGACTTCCCGTGGGATGCCAAGCCGACCATCGTCGGCGGCCCGCCGCCCGCCTCCCCGGCCGGCCTCGAGGTGCACGCCGTCGACGCGGCGGCGACGACCGCGGCGACCAACGCCCTGCCGTCGGAGGGCATCGACGCCGAGTCGGCCGCGGCCCTCGCCGGGCTCGCCGAGGCCATCGACGCGCTCCCCGAGCTGCTCGGCCCGGAGGACGGCGACCTCGGCTCGAACTCGTGGGTCGTCTCGGGCGCGCTCACCGACACCGGCATGCCGCTGCTCGCCAACGACCCGCACCTCGGCCCGGCCATGCCCTCGATCTGGGTGCAGATGGGCCTGCACTGCACGCAGCTCACCACCGCATGCACGCTCGACGTCGGCGGCTTCGGCTTCTCGGGCCTGCCGGGCATCGTCATCGGCCACAACGACCGCATCGCCTGGGGGTTCACGAACCTCGCCCCGGATGTCGCCGACCTCTACCTCGAACGGGTCACCGGCGACGCCTACGAGCTCGACGGCGAGCTCGTCCCGCTCGACATCCGCGAGGAGGTCATCGAGGTGGCCGGCGGCGACCCGGTGACGATCACGGTGCGCTCGACGGGCCGCGGCCCGATCGTGACGGGAGTCGGGTCGGGCTTCGCCGCCGTCGCCGAGCAGTTCGGCGCTCCCGTCGCCGAGGGCGCGACCGCGGAGGGCGCCTCGTCGACGGAGGACGAGGCGACCGAGGAGTCCGGCGACGCAGCGGAGGAGGTCGACATCGAGGTCTCGCTCCAGTGGACGGCGCTGGAGCCGGGCAGCACCGCCGAGGCCATCTTCGCGCTCGACCGGGCGCAGGGCTGGGAGCAGTTCCGCGCGGCCGCCGAGCTGTTCGACGTCCCGGCCCAGAACCTCGTCTACGCCGACGTCGAGGGCAACATCGGCTACCAGGCGCCGGGTCGCATCCCCGTCCGCGCCTCGGGCGACGGCACCGTACCGCTCCCGGGCTGGACCAGCGAGAACGGCTGGACCGGATGGATCCCGTTCGCCGACCTGCCCTCGGTGCAGAACCCGGACCGCGGCTACCTCGTGACCGCCAACAACGCCGTCGAGGAAGGCGGGCCGCTGCTGACCCGCGACTGGGACCTCGGCTACCGCGCGGAGGGCATCGAGCGGCGGATCGGCGAACTCATCGCGTCGGGCGAGCCGATCACGGCGGAGGACATGAGCGACATCCAGTTCGACACGCGGGATGCCAACGCGGAGGCCTTCCTGCCGGTGATCGCCGCGCTCGAGCTCGACGGCGACGCCGCGCGAGGCGCGCGCCTGCTGGCCGACTGGGACGCCGCCTCCGACGCCGACAGCGCCGAGGCCGCCTACTTCGCGGTCTTCTGGCGCAACCTCCTGGATCGGATGTTCGGCGACCTGCCCGAATCGGCGCAGCCGGTCGGCGGCGACCGCTGGTTCGCGGTGGTCGGCGGCGTGCTCGGCCAGCCGGAGGACCCGCTGTGGGTCGACACCGTCGGCGGCGGCACCGGTCGCGATGCGGTGCTCGCGGCCTCCCTCGCGGCCGCCTGGGCCGAGGCGACCGAGTCGATGGGCGACGACCCCGCGGGCTGGCGATGGGGCGAACTGCACACGCTGACCCTGACGAACCAGACCTTCGGCCGCTCGGGCATCGGGCCGATCGAATGGCTCTTCAACCGCGGCCCGTACGAGACCGGCGGCGGCTCGGCGATCGTCAATGCGATCGGCTGGGACGCCCGCGAGGGCTACGAGGTGCACTGGGTCCCCTCGATGCGGATGGTCGTCGACCTCGCCGACCTCGATCGCTCGACGTGGATCAACCTCACCGGCGCGTCGGGCCACGCGTTCCACGGGCACTACGACGACCAGGCGCCGCTGTGGCAGCGCGGCGAGACGTTGGAGTGGCCCTCCACGATCGCGGCGGTCCGCTCGAGCGCTCGCGACGCGCTCGTGCTGCAGCCGATCGACTGACGACGCCGCGGCGCGCGGCGGGCGTCAGCGCAGCACCGAGCTCAGCAGGAGGCTGGTCTCGCTGTTGACGACGCCGTCGATCGAGCGGATGCGACCGAGCACGCCGTCGAACTCGCCGAGCGTCTCGGTGCGCAGCTCCGCGACGAGGTCCCAGCCGCCGTTGGTCGTGTGCAGCGCGATGATCTCCGGGAACCCCCGCAGGCGGCGGATGACGTCGTCGGTGGTGCGCCCCTCGACCTCGATGAACGAGATCGCGTGGATCGCGAGCGGGTCGAGCTCGTCACGGACCCGCACCGAGAATCCGATGATGATCCCGGAGGCCACGAGCCGGTCGATCCGGCCCGTCACGGTCGCCCGGGCGACGCCGAGCCGCCTCGCCAGGTCGGCCACGGGCGCCCGTCCGTCCTCGCGCAGCAGGGCGAGCAGGCGCCGATCGAGGTCGTCGAGCATGTCCATGTGCACATGGTATCGATGGACCGTGCAAAGTGCTCGCCGCACCGACGATCCGTGAACAGGACGGTCGTTGCTGTTGCATATCGACGGATCGTACCCTCGAATCACCGAACGGAAGGGAATGTGGATGACGAGCTTCGTCGACGTACGGAACATGGTCGGATGGGTCGCCGCGACCGGCCCGCAGGCCATCATCGCCGGGATCATGGAGTACCTCGAGCAGGACTTCGCCCGCTGGGAGAGCTTCGACAAGACGCCGCGTGTGGCCAGCCACACGCCCTTCGGCGTGATCGAGCTGATGCCCACGAGCGATCACGACTCCTACGCGTTCAAGTACGTCAACGGGCACCCGTCCAATCCCGCCCGCGGGTACCAGACGGTGACGGCGTTCGGCGTGCTCGCCGACGTCCACAACGGCTACCCGACCTTCCTCGCCGAGATGACCGTGCTCACGGCCCTGCGCACCGCCGCGACCTCCGCGTTCGCCGCGAAGCTGCTCGCCCGGCCGGACTCCGAGGTCATGGCGATGATCGGCACGGGCAGCCAGGCCGAGTTCCAGGCGCTCGCGTTCCGGCACGCGTTCGGCATCACGAAGCTGCGCGTGTACGACGTGGACCACGACGCCATCGCCAAGTTCGTCCGCAACATGCTGCCGCTCGGCTTCGAGATCGAGGTCGCCGGCACGGCCGAGGAGGCGCTCCGCGGCGCCGACATCGTGACCACCTGCACCGCCGACAAGGCGCGGGCGACGGTCGTCGCCGACGAGTGGGTCCGACCCGGCATGCACCTGAACGCGATCGGCGGCGACTGCCCGGGCAAGACCGAGCTCGACGCCGCGATCCTCGACCGTGCCGAGGTGTTCGTGGAGTACACGCCGCAGACGCGCGTCGAGGGCGAGATCCAGGCGAAGGACCCCGAGTTCCCCGTGACCGAGCTGTGGGAGGTCCTGACGGGCCGCACCGCGGGTCGTTCCGGGCCGGACGCCATCACGCTGTTCGACTCCGTCGGCTTCGCCATCGAGGACTTCTCGGCGCTGCGGTACGTGCGCGACCAGGTCGCGGGCACCCGCTACGAGCAGCGGATCGACCTCGTCGCCGATCCCGACGATCCGAAGGACCTGTTCGGCCTCATGGGCGCGTTCTCCCCGGTGGGCTGAGCGATGTCCGTCCAGTCGCCGGCCGCCGTCGTCATGGTCCGGCCGCACCACTTCGCGCCCAACCCGCAGACGCTCGCCGACAACGGCTTCCAGCCGGACGCCGGCGGCCTCGACGCCGGGCGCGTGGCCGCCGCCGCCTACGAGGAGGTGACCCGCGCGGCCGCCGCCCTCGAGGCCGCGGGCGTGACGGTTCACCTCTTCGAGGACGACGCCACGCACCGGCCCGACAGCGTGTTCCCGAACAACTGGCTGTCGACGCATTCGGGCGGGCACATCGCGCTCTTCCCGATGTTCACCCCGAACCGCCGAACGGAGCGCCGGGCCGACATCGTCGAGCTCCTGAAGACCACCTACCGGGTGCAGGACGTGATCGACTACTCCGGCCTGGAGTACGACGACGTCTTCCTCGAGGGCACGGGCGCCATGGTGCTCGACCACGAGGCCCGCATCGCGTACGCGGCGCGCTCCAACCGGGCCGACCCGATCGCCCTCGAGCGGTTCTGCACGAACTTCGGCTACGAGCCGATGGTGTTCGACGCCGTCGACGGCCGCGGGGTCGCCGTGTACCACACCAACGTGATCCTGAGCATCGCGACCGAGTACGCGCTCGTCGCCGCCGACATGTTCGTCTCCTCCGCCCGGCGGCAGGAGGTCCTCGACCGCCTCTCGGCGCGTGGACGACGCGACGTCATCACGCTCGACAACGCCCAGGTGGATGCGTTCGCCGGCAACGCGCTCGAGGTGTGGGGCACCGGAGGCCGGGTGCTCGCGCTCTCCCGGACGGCGCACGACGCGCTCACCCCGGAGCAGCGCGCCCGCATCGAGCGCTCCGCGCGGCTCCTGCCGCTCGACGTGCCCACGATCGAGCTCGCAGGCGGGTCGGTCCGCTGCATGCTCGCCGGGGTGCACCTCGACCCGCGCCCGGGCCTGCTGGATCGCCGCGCCGATCGCGTGGGCGACGCCGCGGCCGATGAGGTCCCCGCCATCTGACCGGCCCCCGCCGGTCGACGAGAACGGGCCCGTCCATCAGGACGGGCCCGTTCCTCGTACGGCTCGGTGCGCGAGGTTCAGTGCAGCGGGTACTGCCGCTCGGGCGAGCCCGTGTAGAGCTGCTGCGGGCGGCCGATCTTCGTCTGCGGATCGAGGTTCATCTCGCGCCAGTGGGCGATCCATCCCGGCAGGCGACCGATCGCGAACAGCACCGTGAACATGCGCGTGGGGAAGCCCATCGCCTTGTAGATGACCCCGGTGTAGAAGTCGACGTTCGGGTACAGGCGACGCTGCTTGAAGTAGTCGTCCTCGAGCGCGAACTGCTCGAGCTCCTTCGCGATGTCGAGCAGCGGGTCGTTCACGCCGAGGCCCTCGAGCACCGCATCCGCGCTCTGCTTGACGATCTTCGCGCGCGGGTCGTAGTTCTTGTAGACCCGGTGGCCGAAGCCCATGAGCTTGACGCCGTCCTCCTTGCGCTTCACGCGCTCGACGAACTTGCCGACGCCCTCGCCCGAGTCGCGGATGCGCGCGAGCATCTGCAGCACGGCCTCGTTGGCGCCGCCGTGCAGGGGGCCCGAGAGCGCCTGGATGCCGGCGGAGATCGACGCGTACAGGTTCGCGCCGGTCGAGCCGACGAGGCGAACGGTGGACGTCGACGCGTTCTGCTCGTGGTCCTCGTGCAGGATGAGCAGCCGATCGAGCGCCTTCGCCAGCGTCGGGTCGATCGAGTACGGCTCGGCCATGTTCCCGAAGTTCAGCCGCAGGAAGTTCTCGACGAAGTTCAGGGAGTTGTCGGGATACAGGAAGGCCTGGCCGATGCTCTTCTTGTGCGCGTACGCCGCGATGACGGGCATCTTGGCGAGGAGCCGGATGGTGGTGAGCTCGACGTGATCGGGATCGTGCGGGTCGGACGAGTCCTCGTAGTAGGTCGAGAGCGCGGCCACCGCACTGGAGAGCACGGCCATCGGGTGCGCGGTGTGAGGCAGCGCGGAGAAGAAGCGCTTGAGGTCCTCGTGCAGCAGCGTGTGGCGGCGGATCTTGTCGTCGAACTCGGCGAGCTGGTCGGCCGTCGGGAGCTCGCCGTACATGAGCAGCCACGCGACCTCGAGGTAGGTCGAGTGCTCGGCGAGCTGCTCGATCGGGTACCCGCGGTAGCGCAGGATGCCCTGCTCGCCGTCGATGTAGGTGATCGCCGATCGGGTCGAGGCGGTGTTGACGAACCCGTAGTCGAGACCCGTGAAGCCGGTCTGGCGCGTCAGCGTGGAAAGGTCGAGGCTCGAGGTGCCCTCCGCCGCGCCCCGGATCGGGAACTCCGCGGTGCCGCCCGGGAAGGTCAGCATCGCGGCGTCGGGGCTGGCCCCGGCCGCTCCATTCACGACGTTGCTCACGGCATCTCCTGTGATCGTCACTGTTCGCGGTTCCCTGCTCTGCTCTCCGGCCGGCACAGGTCGGCGCGCGCGGCCCGAGTACAGCCTAGACGGGTCGCACTCCCACTGTCGCATTCGCCAACGATGGAGCGGATTCGACTGAGGGATGCTACAGAATCCGGCCCGCTTCTCCGGTTCGGCGTCAGCGGACCGCGACGGCGTCGAGCCGTGCGGCCGCCCGCTCGATGCGCTCGTCGGCGGCCGTCAGCGAGAGCCGCACGTGCTCGGGGAAGTACGGACCGTAGAAGTGACCCGGGCCCGCGAGGATCCCGAGGTCCGCGAGTCGCTCGATCGACTCCCAGGCGTCCCGCCCCTCGGTCCCCCACAGGTAGAGGCCGGCCTCGCTGCCGTCGATGCGGAACCCCGCGGCCTCGAGGGCCGGCTTCAAGCGGTCGCGTCGCGCGCGGTAGCGCGCCTTCTGCTCCTGCACGTGCGCGTCGTCGCCGAGCGCGACGGTCATCGCCGCCTGCAGTGGCGCCGGCACCATGAGCCCGGCGTGCTTGCGCGCCGTCGTCAGCCGTGCGATGAGGTCCGGATCACCGCCGACGAAGGCGGCGCGGTACCCGGCCATGTTCGACTGCTTCGAGAGCGAGTAGATCGCGAGGACGCCCGCCGGATCGCCCCCCGTGACCGCGGGATCGAGCACGCTCGGCACCGCGCCGTCGCCCCACGGGTCCTCCCAGCCGAGTTCCGCGTAGCACTCGTCGCCGACGAGGATCGCACCCAGGTCGCGCGCCCGCGCCACCGCGCGCCGGAGCGCGTCGACCCCGAGCACCCGACCGTCCGGATTGCCCGGGGAGTTGAGCCAGACGAGCCGGGTGCGCTCGGGCCATTCGCCCGGGTCGTCGGATGCGACGGCCTCGGCGCCGGCGAAGACGGCGCCCATCGCGTAGGTCGGGTAGGCCGCGCGCGGGTGCACGACGATGTCGCCTGCGCCGACCCCGAGCATGAAGGGCAGCAGCGCCACGAGCTCCTTGGAGCCGATGGTCGGCAGCACGGCCTCCGGGTCGAGTCCCGTCACTCCTCGGCGTCGCGCGAACCAGTCCACGATCGCTCGGCGCAGCGCAGGCGTGCCGGTCGTCGTCGGGTAGGCGTGCGCGTCGGTGGACGACGCGAGCGCCTCGCGGATGAGCCGAGGGGTCGGATCGACGGGAGACCCGATCGACAGGTCGACGATTCCCTCGCGGTGCGCCGAGGCGCGATCCCGGTACGGGACCATCCGGTCCCAGGGGTACTCGGGAAGGACCCCGAGCGCCATGTCAGTGACCCTGCGGCGGCAGCGCGGCGATGACGGGGTGGTCCTTCGGGATCACGCCGACCTTCGCGGCTCCGCCGGGTGAGCCGACCTCGTCGAAGAACTCCACGTTGGCCTTGTAGTAGTCGGCCCACTCCTCGGGGAGGTCGTCCTCGTAGTAGATGGCCTCGACGGGGCAGACCGGCTCGCAGGCGCCGCAGTCCACGCATTCGTCGGGGTGGATGTAGAGCGACCGCTCACCCTCGTAGATGCAGTCGACGGGGCACTCGTCGATGCAGGCACGATCCTTCACATCGACGCACGGCAGGGCGATGACATAGGTCACGGTGGGTCGCAGTCCCTTCGGTGAAGCTGGAAGGCCAGTCTATGCGCGCTGCGGCCCGCGTGACGGCAACGACGGCCACGCGACGACCAGAACCGCGATCAGGGCGGGCGCGACCGCCCAGATCGTCCCGACGACGCCGTCGACGACGAGGACCGATCCGCCCGGACCGGGCAGCGCCAGGAGCCCGACCGTGGCCACCAGCCCCACTGCGGCCGCGATCGCGGCCCCGCGCCCGCCCGCGACGGTGCGGATCCCCACGAGCAGCGCGGCGACGCCGACGAGCGCGGCGACGAGCCCCCACGGGATCGAGACCTCGCCGACCTGCCACGCGTGGCGGTGGCCGATCGTGGCGATCACGCCGTAGACGGCGCCCACGGCGAACGCGATCGCCCAGACGCCGATGCGGGAGCCGAGCGACGCGCGCGCCGCGCGATCACGTGGGCGGGGAGTTGGCATGGGCGGGAGTCTATCCTCCGCCGCTCGGGAGCGCCCCGCGCCGAACACCCGTCCGGCGACGCCGTCCTGCGCGAGCGCCCGCGCCGCATGGCGTAGCGTGGTCGGCGGTGCGGCGTCGTGCCGCGGGAAGGACGATCGAGGATGACCGAACAGCCCGGCGACGCCGAGAACCGCCCGCCCGTCCGCGTGGAACGCGACGGGAACGTGGCGACCATCGTCGTCGATCGACCGAAGGCGCTCAACGCGCTCTCCCCGGACGTCCTGCGCGCCCTGGCCGAGGCGTTCGCGGCCCTCGTGGCGGAGGGCGACGCCGTTCGCGGCGTGATCGTGGTCGGCGAAGGCGGACGGGCATTCGTCGCGGGCGCCGACATCCGCTCACTCGCCGGCCTCACACCGGAGGAAGGCGCCGAGTCGGCCCTGCTCGGGCACGCGGTGGCCGCGGCGATCGAGGCCTTCCCCGCCCCGGTGATCGCCTGCGTCGACGGCTTCGCGCTGGGCGGCGGCCTCGAGCTCGCGCTCGCCTGCGACATGATCTACGCGACCGACGCCTCGGCGTTCGGCCAGCCCGAGGTCCGCCTCGGCCTCATCCCGGGCTTCGGCGGCACCGTGCGGCTGCCGCGAGCGGTCGGGCTTCCGCTGGCGAAGGAGCTCATCTACACCGGGCGCCGCATCGACGCGGCGACCGCGGAGGCCGCGGGGCTGGTCGCACGCCGGTTCGCCGACCGCGACGCGCTGCTCGCCGGCGCACGAGCCACGATCGACGAGGTCGCCGAGAACGCCTGGACGGCGGTCGCGCTGGCCAAGCGCGTCCTCGTCGAAGCGTCGGGAACGCCGACGGCCGTCGCCTCCGAGCTCGAGGTGGCCGGATTCGCCGACGCATTCCGGACGGACGACATGCGCGAGGGCGTGGCCGCCTTCGTCGAGAAGCGCGAGCCGCGGTTCAGCGGGCGCTGACGACGCCGGAACCCGAGGCGCGGCCCGGCGTCGCGGCGGCCGGCCGGATCAGCCCGTGACGTGCGAGCTGAGCCAGGCCATCCCGTCGAAGCGGACGCCGTCGGCGCCGTACATCTCGAGGTGCAGGTGGGGGCCGGTGGACTGGCCGGTCGAGCCGACCGCGCCGAGGGCCTGCCCCGCGGTGACGCGCTGGCCGGCCGACACGCTCACCGAGCCGTAGAGCATGTGTGCGTAGAGCGACGTGACGACCACGCCGTCGATGTTGTGCTGGACCTCGACGTAGGCGCCGAACCCGCCGCCGGACTCGGTCGCGGTGATCACCACGCCGTCCGCGATCGAGCTGATCGTGGCGCCCTGGCCGGGGTTGAAGTCGATTCCGTCGTGCACCGACGAGCAGCCGGCGCACGGCGCGAGGCGCGGGCCGAAGCCGTCGGAGGTGCGCGACGGGTCGACCGGCCAGACGACGCGGTCGGCCTGCACGAGCGAGACGCTGCCGAGGCCGGCGACGCTCGACTGGATGGGCGGCGGCGCCTTCTCGACGTCGAACGAGCCGGGCTCGATGGGCTCGAGCGCGACCTCGGCGCCCACTTCGAGCGACTGCGGACGCAGCGACAGCGTGTCCCCGTCCGGGGCGTAGACGGAGGCTCGCGCCTCCGCGTCGGTCGCGGAGACCGCGAGCGCCGGGAGGCTCGTCGAGAGCAGCATGCCGCCGGCGAGGGTCATCGCGCCGAGCGTCATGGCCGGGCGCAGCAGCGCCGCGGTGCGGCGACGGGCGGCCCGGGCGGGCGCGGCGGGCGCCGCGGCCTCGCGCTCCGCGTTCGCAGTCGCAGCGGAGACGGGAGTCGCGGCACGACGGTACTGGGGGCGGCCGGAGGCACGGCGGCCGTGGGAAGTGGGGTTCATAGGCGGGGACGAAATCTCAGGTAACGAATACGTAACGAATCAACGAAGTTGAAGAACCCGAGCACTCTACGGGATTGTTTCTGAAAGCTTCCTCAGTTCGCCGCCCCGCGCCCCGCGTGCGGCCGCCGAGACGGAACGGCCCCCGCCCGACGTGCGGGCGGGGGCCGTTCCACGGCGGCGAGCCGAGCGGCTCAGCCCTGCTTCTTCAGTCGCGATGCCGCGCGGGCACGAGCGGTCGCGTCGAGCTCCACCTTGCGGATCCGCACGGCGGTCGGCGTGACCTCGACGCACTCGTCCTCGCGGGCGAACTCGAGGCACTCCTCCAGCGAGAGCTGGCGCGACGGCGTCATCGACTCGAAGGTGTCGGCCGTCGACGAACGCATGTTCGTGAGCTTCTTCTCCTTCGTGATGTTCACGTCCATGTCGTCGTTGCGCGAGTTCTCGCCGATGACCATGCCCTCGTAGACCTCCTCGGTGGGGTTCACGAAGAAGGTCATGCGCTCCTGGAGGGCGATGATCGCGAACGGCGTCACGACGCCGGCCCGGTCGGCGACGATCGAACCGTTGTTCCGCGTCACGATCTGGCCCGCCCACTCGTCGTAGCCGTGCGAGATGGCGTTCGCGATGCCCGTGCCGCGCGTGGTGGTCATGAATTCGGTGCGGAAGCCGATGAGGCCGCGGCTGGGCACCACGAACTCCATGCGGACCCATCCGGTGCCGTGGTTCGACATGTTGTCCATGCGACCCTTGCGCGAGGCGAGGAGCTGCGTGATCGCACCCAGGTACTCCTCCGGCGCGTCGATGGTGAGGTGCTCGAACGGCTCGTGCAGCTTGCCGTCGACGTGCTTCGTGACCACCTGGGGCTTGCCGACGGTCAGTTCGTAGCCCTCGCGCCGCATCTGTTCGACGAGGATGGCGAGCGCGAGCTCGCCGCGGCCCTGCACCTCCCACGCGTCGGGGCGGCCGATGTCGACGATGCGGAGCGACACGTTGCCGATCAGCTCGCGGTCGAGGCGGTCCTTGACCATGCGCGCGGTGAGCTTGTGACCCTTGACCTTGCCCACGAGCGGCGACGTGTTGGTGCCGATCGTCATCGAGATCGCGGGCTCGTCGACCGCGATCACGGGCAGCGGGCGGACGTCCTCGGGGTCGGCGAGCGTGTCGCCGATCATGATGTCCTCGAACCCGGCGACCACGGCGATGTCGCCCGGGCCGGCACTCTCGGCGGGGAAGCGGTCGAGCGCCTTCGTCAGGAAGAGCTCGGTCACGCGCACGTTCTGGACCGAGCCGTCGTGCTTGACCCACGCGACGGTCTGGCCCTTCCTGATGGTGCCGTGGAAGACCCGGAGCAGCGCGAGGCGACCGAGGAACGGCGACGCGTCGAGGTTCGTCACGTGCGCCTGCAGCGGGTGCTCGTCATCGTAGGTCGGGGCCGGGATGTGCTCGAGGATGGCCTCGAACAGGGGCTCGAGGTCGTCGTTGTCGGGCAGGGCGCCGTTCGCGGGCTGCGTGCGGCTCGCCGCGCCGTTGCGACCCGACGCATAGACGACGGGCACGTCGAGGATCGCGTCGAGGTCGAGGTCGGGGACGTCGTCCGCGAGGTCGGAGGCGAGGCCGAGGAGCAGGTCCTGGCTCTCGGCGACGACCTCGTCGATGCGCGCGTCGGGCCGGTCGGTCTTGTTCACGAGCAGGATGACCGGCATGCGGGCCTCGAGCGCCTTGCGCAGCACGAAGCGGGTCTGCGGGAGCGGCCCCTCGCTCGCGTCGACGAGGAGCACGACGCCGTCGACCATCGACAGGCCGCGCTCGACCTCGCCGCCGAAGTCGGCGTGACCAGGGGTGTCGATGACGTTGATGGTGACCGGGGAGTCGCCCGCGTGCACCCCGTTGTACGAGATCGCCGTGTTCTTGGCGAGGATCGTGATGCCCTTCTCGCGCTCGAGCTCGTTCGAGTCCATCGCGCGCTCCTCGATGTGCGCGTGCGCGTCGAAGGAGTTGGTCTGCTGGAGCATCGCGTCGACGAGCGTCGTCTTGCCGTGGTCGACGTGGGCGACGATCGCGACGTTGCGCAGGTCGTTGCGGGTGGCCTTGGCCATGGTGGAGTCCTCGCGTGGCCACCGGAGTCGAACGGCTCCGGGGCGCGGATCGGCAGCGCACTGCGCTGGATGGGAGTCGGTGGGAGCGCGAGCGACCGATGCACACGGTTCGCGCCAGTCCAGACTACCGCGTCGCGGAGCACGTCGGAGGCGGGGGCCCGGCGGCGCCGGTCGCGCGGACGCCGGACGCCCGGCCCCCGAGCGGGGACCGGGCGTCCGGTGCAGTGCGTCGGCGACTAGGCGCCGAGCTGGAGGTTCGCTCCCGGGATGGCCGCGAGGAGGTCCTTCGTGTACTGCTCCGTGGGGTTCTCGAACACCTCGTCGGTGGCGGCGGCCTCGACGATCTTGCCCTTCTGCATCACGCAGACGTTGTCGGCGATGACGCGCACGACCGCGAGGTCGTGCGTGATGAAGAGGTAGGTGAGGTCGAGCTCCGCCTGCAGGTCGGCGAGCAGGCGCAGGATCTGGGCCTGCACGAGCACGTCGAGCGCCGAGACGGCCTCGTCGAGGATGACGATCTCGGGCTTGAGCGCGAGCGCACGCGCGATCGCGATGCGCTGCCGCTGTCCGCCGGAGAGCTCGTTCGGGTAGCGGCCGACCAGGGTGCGCGGCAGCGAGACCTGGTCGAGCAGCTCGAACACGCGCTCGCGCCGCGACCGGCGGTCGCCGACGTCGTGCGTGGACAGCGGCTCGGCGATCGTGTTGCCGATGTTCCGTAGCGGGTTCAGCGACCCGTACGGGTCCTGGAACACCGGCTGCATCCGGCTGCGGAGTTCGAACAGCTCCTTCGAGCTGACCTGCTCCAGGTCCTTGCCGCCCACGATGATCTTGCCGCTCGTCGCATCCTCGAGCTTCAGCAGCATCTTGGCGACGGTCGACTTGCCCGAGCCGGACTCGCCCACGAGCGCCATGGTGGTGCCCTTGGGGATCTGGAACGACACGTTGTCGACCGCGGTGAAGTCACCCGAGCCGCGGATCTTGAAGACCTTCGTCAGGTCCTCGACGATCACGGCGGGCGGCTTCGACGCGAGCGCCTCGTGCGCCTCCGCGCGCGCCTCCGCCGTCGCGATCAGGTCGATCGCATCGGTCGTCGGCGACGCATCGGCGTCGGCGGCCGGCTCGGCCTCCTCGCCGTGCCCGTGGCTCGACTGGATGCGGCGCGAGGCGAGGCTCGGCGCCGCGGCGACGAGCCGCTTCGTGTAGGGGTGCTGCGGGTTCTGGAGGATCTCGAGCGAGGGACCCGACTCCACGACCTTGCCCTTGTACATGACCACGAGCTGCTCGGCACGTTCCGCGGCGAGGCCGAGGTCGTGCGTGATGAACAGCAGGGTCGTGCCGAGCTCGCGCGTGAGCGACTCGAGGTGATCGAGGATGACGCGCTGGACGGTCACGTCGAGCGCCGAGGTGGGCTCGTCCGCGATGAGCAGCTGCGGGTCGGCGGAGAGGCCGATGCCGATCAGCACGCGCTGGCGCATGCCGCCCGAGAACTGATGCGGGAACTGCTTCAGTCGGCGGTCGGCGTCCTGCAGGCCGGCCTGCTTCAGCACCTCGATCGCGCGGGCGCGAACCTCCTTGCGTCCCGAGGCGATGCCGTTGGCCTTCACGGCCTCCTCGACCTGGAAGCCGATCGACCAGACCGGGTTGAGGTTCGACATCGGATCCTGCGGCACGAAGCCGATCTTGCGACCGCGGATCGCCTCCATCTCCTTCTTCGAGGCCTTGGAGATGTCCTGGCCGTCGAGGAGGATCTGCCCGCCCGCGATCTGGCCGGAGCCCGGGAGGAGGTTGATGATCGCGTGCGCGGTCGTGGACTTGCCCGAGCCGGACTCACCCACGATCGCGAGGCTCTGGCCGCGGTACAGCGTGATGTTCACGCCGTCGACGGCCGTGACCTTGCCCTCCTGGGTGGTGAAGTCCACCTTGAGGTCCTTGATCTCGAGGAGCGGGCGCTCCTCGCCCTGCGGGGTCGTCTGCTGCACGTCGGTTCCGTTCACGGTGGTGGTCATCGCTGCGCCCTCGCCTTCGGGTCGAGCGCGTCACGGACGACCTCGCCGAGCATGATGAAGCTCAGGACGGTCACCGACAGCGCGATGGACGGCAGGATCAGGGTCTGCGGGTTCGTGCGCAGGTCGACCTGGGCCTGGCTGATGTCATTGCCCCACGACATCTGGCTCGAGGGGAGTCCGACGCCGAGGAACGACAGGGTCGCCTCCGCGACGATCGCCGACGCCAGCGAGATGGTCGTGATGACGATGACCGGCGCGATCGAGTTCGGCAGCACGTGCCGGAGCAGGATGCGGAACCGGGTCACGCCCACGGCGGTGGCCGCCATGACGAAGTCCGAGTTCTTGACCCGCAGGATCTCGGCCCTCAGCACACGGGCGGTGGCCGGCCAGGCGAAGATGCCGATCGCGAGCGAGATCGTCCACACGCTCACGTACTGCGAGAGCACCGACATGATGACGACGGCGGCGAGGATGTAGGGGATCGAGAAGAAGATGTCGCCGAGGCGCGAGAGCACCGCGTCGACCCATCCGCCGTAGAAGCCTGCGAGCGAGCCCATGATGATGCCCAGCGTGGCGACGATCGTGGTCACGATGATCCCCACCGAGAGCGAGGTCGAGGTGCCGTAGATGATCCGCGCGTAGATGTCGCAGCCCTGCCGGTTGTAGCCGAGCACGCTGCCGTCGCCGGGACCCTGGTTGCTCAGCGAGAGCTGGCAGTACCGCGGGTCGAGGCTCGTGAACAGCGTCGGGAAGAGGGCGACGATCACGATGAGGAAGATCATCGTCGCCGAGATCCAGAACATCGGCCGCTTGCGGACGTCGCGCCAGGCGTCGCGCCACAGGTTCGAGGGCTTGCCCTCGGCCTTGACGGAGTCGATCGCGACGAGCGGCGTCTCGTCGATCGGCGCGACGTAGTGCGCCTGAGTCGGTCTGGTGTTACTTGGCATAGCGGATCCTCGGGTCGAGCACGGCGTACAGCAGATCCACCAGGAGGTTGATGACGAGGTAGATCAGCACCATGACGGTCACGAACGAGACGACGGTCGGTCCCTCGCCGCGGATGATGGCCTGGTACAGCGTTCGGCCGACGCCAGGCACGTTGAAGATGCCCTCCGTCACCGTCGCGCCCACCATGAGCGTGCCGAAGTCGACGGCGAGGTAGGTCACGACCGGGATGAGCGAGTTGCGCAGGATGTGCACGGGGACGATACGGCGACGGGCCAGGCCCTTGCTCGCGGCGGTGCGAACGAAGTCCTGTCCTCCCGTGTCGATGACCGACGCCCTTGTCAGTCGAACGATCTGGGCGAAGCTGATCGTCGCGAGCACGATGGCCGGCATGATCAGGTCCTGGATCGGAGCACCCGGTCCGACCGTCGTTCGGAACAGACCGAGCTGGATCCCCAGCACGTACTGCGCGACGAACGCCACCACGAAGATCGGCAGCGAGATCAGGATCAGGCTGAGCACGAGGAAGCTGGCGTCGAAGATGCCGCCCTTGCGCAGACCGGAGATGAGGCCGATGGTGATGCCGGCGACCATCTCGAAGAAGACGGCCAGCACGGCCAGGCGCAGCGTGACGGGGAACGTCTCGGCGAGGATGTCGCCGACCGGCTGGCCCGAGAACGAGACGCCGAAGTCACCGCGGAAGATGCCGCCGAGGAAGAGCAGGTACTGCACGATGAACGGCTGGTCGAGGTTGTACCGCTCCCGGACGGCCTCGAGCACCTGGGGCGGGGGGGTCTTGTCGCCGAACAGGGCGACGACCGGGTCGCCCGGCATTGCGAAGACCATGAAGTAGATCAGGAAGGTGGTGCCGAGCAGCACAGGGATGGCCTGCAGGAGTCGGCGCGCGATGTAGCCGGCCATGGATCAGGCCCCGCGATCTGCGTGTGTAGACATAGTTGAAGAAACCTCACCGTTATGGGAGTGCGCACACACGATGTTACGCGCCTCGGCACACCCCGGATACGTGGGAGTGGGGCGGCGATCCGACCGGACCGCCGCCCCACGGGCGTCAGAGAGTCTAACCCTCAGTCGCCCCGACCGAGAATTACTCGCTCTTGGTGACCTGGAAGTACAGGGGCACCGAGTTCCAGCCGAACTGGACGTTCTCGACCTGCTCGCTCCAGGCGCCGTTCACCGTCGAGTACCAGAGCGGGATCGCGGGAAGGTCCTCGAAGAGGATCTCCTGCGCCTGCTGGAACTTCTCGATGCCGGCCTCGACCTCGGTCTCACCGAGACCCTCGTCCATCAGCGCGTCGAACTCGGGGTTCGAGTAGTCGCCGTCGTTCGAGCCGGCGCCGGTCGCGTAGATCGGCGCGAGGAAGTTGGAGAGCGACGGGTAGTCGGCCTGCCAACCGGTGCGGAAGGCCGTCTCGATCGTGCGGTCGGTGACGGCGGTGCGCATCTCGGCGAACGTCGGGTACGGAGCACCCGAGGCGTCGATGCCGAGCTCGTTCTTGATCTGGTTGGTCACCGCGTCGACCCAGCCCTGGTGGCCGCCGTCCGCGTTGTACGCGATCTGGAACGAACCCTCCCACGGGCTGATTGCGTCGGCCTCGGCCCACAGCTCCTTCGCCATCTCGGCGTCGTAGTCGAGCACGTCGCTGCCCGGGATGTCCTCCGAGTAGCCGTCGATGACCGGCGAGGTGAAGTCGTGCGCCGGGGTGCGGGTGCCGGAGAAGATCACGTCGGTGACCTCCTGGCGGTTGATCGCGTGCGAGATCGCGGCGCGGCGGAGCTGGCCCTCCTCGCCCTCGAAGTGCGCGAGGCGGTCCGGGATGGTGAACGACTGGAAGATCGCAGCACCCTGGGTGACGGCACGGTCGCCGAACTCGTCCTGGAAGGTCGAGAGCGCGCTGTCCGGGATGGCGTCGAGCACGTCGAGGTTGCCACCCTGCAGGTCGGCGTAGGCCGCGTCCTGCGTCGCGTAGAAGATGATCGAGAGACCACCGTTGGCGGGCTGACGGTCGCCCTGGTAGTCCTCGTTCTTCACGAGGTCGATGCGCTCGTTGTGCTTCCAGGCGCCCTCGCCGTCGAGCATGTAGGGGCCGTTGCCGATCGGGTTCTCACCGAAGGCGTCGAGGTCCTCCCACGCCGCCTCGGGCAGCGGGAAGAAGGCCGAGTAGCCGAGTCGGAGCGGGAAGTCCGACTCCGGCTGCGACAGCGTCACCGTGAAGGTGCGGTCGTCGACGACCTCGAGGCCCTCGAGCTCGTCGCGGTTCTCGTCGTAGCTGAAGCCCTCGATCGACTCGAAGAAGTAGCTGGAGAGCTGCGCGTTGTCGAGCGCGGCGCCGTAGTTCCAGGCCTTCACGAACGACTCGGCGGTGACGTCCTCGCCGTTCGTGAACTTCTGGCCTTCCTTGATCGTGATCGTGTACGTCTGAGCGTCCTCGGTCTCGATCGACTCCGCCATGTCGTTGTGCGGAGCGCCCTCGCCGTCGTAGTAGACCAGGCCAGCGAAGATCGAGTCGAGGATCTTGCCGCCGCCGGTCTCGTTGGTGTTGGTCGGGACCAGCGGGTTCTGGGGCTCGGAACCGTTCGTGGTGATGATCGCGGTGGTGTCACCGGCGGGTGCGGTGGGCTCGCTGCTGGACGAGCAACCGGCGAGCGTGAGCGCGCCGGCCGCCGCAAGAGCAATGGCTGCGACGCCGATTCTCTTGATCTTCAATGTTCCTCCTGTGAGATGAGCGCACGCCTGTTCGATTGGCGGTCGAGCAGGGGGGCGCTGGTAGGTGAATCGAGACTATAAGCGGCCCCGGGCCGAACAAACTTCACGGCGGAACCGTTACCGAGGCGCAATCTTGCGAGGCGCGCGTGCGCAGATGAGCACGGCCCGACGCACGATTCTTGCGCCGCGCGCCCCCGTGCGAGGATTGCCGCATGGCCGATGCCCGCCGCCTTCGGATCGAGATCGCGATCGTGCTGGCCCTCTCCCTGGGCGCCTCGGCCGTCTACTCGATCGTCGCGATCGTGGCACGCCTGACCGCGGACCGGCCGCTCGGCCAGCAGAGCGCCGCCCTCAACCAATCGCGGTCGACGCGCGAGTGGCTCGACTTCACCTACCAGTTCCTGGACGTCGTGTTCGGCCTCGCGGTCGTCGCCCTCGTCCTCTACCTCCTCTGGCAGCCGGGCCGCAGCCCCTTCCGGAGGATCGGCTTCGACCTCACCCGGCCCGGCCGGGACCTCGGGTCCGGCGTCCTGCTCGCCGCGGTCATCGGCGTGCCGGGGCTCGCGCTCTACGCCGCGGGGCGCGCGCTCGGGTTCACCGTGGCGGTCGTCCCGCAGCCCCTCGACGCCTACTGGTGGACCGTGCCGATCCTCGTGCTCGCCGCGCTGAAGGCGGCGCTCACCGAGGAGGTCATCGCGGTGGGCTACCTGTTCACCCGGCTCCGCGAGCTCGGCGTGGGTCCGTGGGCGACGATCCTCTCGAGCGCGCTGCTCCGCGGGAGCTACCACCTGTACCAGGGGTTCGGCGGCTTCATCGGCAACGCCGTCATGGGCGTCGTCTTCGGCTGGGCCTACACGCGATGGGGCCGCACGATGCCGCTCGTCATCGCGCACTGGCTCCTCGACGTCGTGTCGTTCGTCGGCTACCCGCTCGCGGTCGGCTGGTGGCCCGAGCTGTTCGCACCGCCGGCCGAGTGAGCCACCGGCGACGCCGGGCGGGCCGGCACCGGTGACGGATGCCGCGGTCGAGGCGCCTCGGCGACGTGGCGCGACCCGGCCAGGGCGACCACCGTCGCCGGCATCGGCGGCAGCGACTCCTCCGGCGGCTCGACGCGCAGGTCGGAGTCGTTCGCGCGCACGCGCGCGCCGTCGATCCAGCTGCGGCGCCCCGGCGTGCAGACCGAGGAGAACTGCTCGGCGCCGCCGTAGAAGCCACCGCGGCTCATGTCGCTGAAGGACTCGGCTCGACGCAGCGCGTCGGCGAGCCCCGGGTTCCGGCGATCGAGCATGCCGGCGCGCTGCTCGAGGCCCGTCATCCGTGACGCGCCGATCGTGCAGCCGACCATCACGCCCACGAAACCGAGCGTGGCCAGCAGCCCAACGAGGTCGATCGGGATCATGCGCACCCCCCTTAGTGCGAGTGATCCTCAGTGTACCCCCGGGCACCGACGCGGGGACCGCCCGGATGCCGCACGACCGCCCGCGGCGCACGCTGGCCTGAGCCGCCGCGAACCGTCGGCCCAGCGGAAGGAAGACCATGGACCTCGCACATGCCGCACACGCCGGCGGACTCGCCGGCCGTCGCACTGCGCACCGCTTCACCGCGACCGAGGCCGAGATCGCGGAGGCCGAGCGCCGGGTGCTGCGCCGCCGGGCCGCCGAGATCGAGTCCCGCGTCGTCTACGTCGAGCAGGGACGCCACGCGGCCCCGCGCACGGCCTGACCGGCGCAGGGCCGCCCGAGGGGAGCGCGGGACGCGCTCGCCCGTCAGCCGCGGATCGGCTCGCCCGCCGGCGTCAGCACCCACCAGACGTCGTTGACGCCCTGTCCCGCGGTGTCGCCCGCGGTGGCGTCGCCCGCGAAGTAGTAGAGGGGCCATCCGTCGAGCGTGAGCTGCGCCTCACCGTCGATCCCCGTGATGGAGCCGACTTCGCCCGTGACGCCGTCGAGCTCGACCTCGCCGTCGTCGCCGTGGACCGGCGGCCAGTTGTCGGCGCACTGTCCCTCGCAGGTGGATGCGTCACCGCCCTGCGTGTCGCTGTCGAACTGGTACACGGTGTTGCCGTCCGCATCGACGACGATGGTGCCGAGGTCTGTCTCGGCGGTCGCCAGTCCGGTGACGCCCGACGAGCCGTCGTCGTCTGACGCGTCCGGCGTCGCCGTGTCCTCCGCCGTCGCCTCATCCGACGCGGACCCGCTCGACTCGACGCTCGACGAGGTCGGCCCGCCGTCGTCCCCGGTGGAGCATCCGGCCAATCCGAGCAGTGCCGCCGCGGCGACCGCCGCGCCAAGCATGATCCTGGAATCCATGGAAACCCTCCGTTCGATGATCGCGAGGTGCGATCACCCGTGACACGAGGCGGGTGCCGTCGCGGTTCACGAGCCGCGGCGCTCCGACGGGCCGTCAGGGCAGGTCGGCCTCGAGCTGCGCCTCGCCGGAGCCGAGCGCACGCACCTCGATCGAGACGAGGTCGTCGCGGTCGAGCGCGGTTCCCGCCTCGAGGCGGATCACCTGGCCCTCGCCTGCGTGCCAGGTCGACACCCGCGACTCCTCGCCGGACGCATCCGTCACGTAGAGGCCGTACTCCCACGTCCGGCCCTCGCCCGTCCACTCGCCGGTCCCGTACCGGCAGGTGATCGACAGGCGGGTGCCCCACGGGACGTTCTCGACCTCGACCGACGCCGTGAGCGGGGTGTCGCCGACGGGCTGCATGGCGATCGTCTCCGTCTCGCCGTTCGGGAGCACCGCGGTGACCACGCCGGCGACGACCGCGCCGACGAGCAGCACCACCGCCGCGACCGCGGCGAGGACCCGAGCGCGCCGCGGTCGCGACGGCGCCCTCGCCGCACCCGGACGGTCGCGCGCCTCGGTCGCCTCCGCTCGGGCCACCGGCGCGACGGGCGCAGGAGACCCGGTCGACCCGGTGCCGACGCGGGCAGCCGATTCCGCGTCGAGCCGCGCGAGCAGTCCCGGCATCGGCGCCAGCTCGGCGACCGCGGCGCGGCACCGCTCGCAGCCATCGAGATGCGATTCGTACGCTCGCCGGTCGACTGGCGTGAGCGCGCCGAGCACGTACGCGGCATCCCAGTCCGCGTAGCGCTCGTGGTCGTCGTTCACCGGGTCACCCCCTTCTCCTGCAGGGCCAGGCGCAGCGCGCGCAGTCCATAGTGCAGGCGCGACTTGACCGTGCCCTCCGGGATGCCGAGGCGATCGGCGAGCTCCGCGGTGCTGCGCCCGCCGTAGTACGCCTCGACGATGACGGCACGGTGGTCCGCACTGAGCGAGGCGAGGGCCTCCTCGACGATCAGTCGCTCGAAGAGCGCGTCGGTGCGATCGTCGACCGCACGCTCGGGCGGGTCCGCCGTGCCCAGCTCGTGTCTCCGCCGTGCGCTGCGCTGCTCGTCGACCACGAGGTGCCGGGCGACGGTGAACATCCACGCCCGCGTGCCATCCGGCCCCTCGGCCATGATCTGCGGGCTGCGCCAGGCGCGCAGCAGCGTCTCCTGCACGACGTCGTCCACGCTCGCGCTGCCGCCGGTCAGGTGCATGACGTAACGACGGATCGCCGGCGCGTGCGCGTCGTGCAGCGCCCGCAGCGCGGAATCGTCGTCGCTCGGCATGGGACCTCCACCGGGACCACGAGGCCGGGACCCGAACGGTTCACCGAGCGGATGAACCGGAGGCCGACCGGTCTCGTGCCCTCGGTATGGACGATATCTCCGAACTGATCGGGCTTCCGCTGCATCCGCTGCTCGTCCACGCCGTCGTGGTGCTCGTGCCGCTCACCGCGCTCCTCCTGATGCTCGGCCAGTGGTGGCCGGCGGCGCGCCGGCGCCTCGGCATCCTCACCTTCCTCGCGGCCCTCGCGGTGGCGGTGCTGGCGCCGGTGACCATGCAGGCCGGCGCGGACCTCCTCGCCCGTGTCGGCCCGGTCCCGGGCACGGCGCAGCACGAGCAGTTCGGTCGTGCCGTGCCGATCTGGACGACGGCGCTGTTCGTCGTCGCGGCGGCCCAATGGACGTGGTTCCGTGTCGGCGTGCCCGCCCTGGGCGAACGACACGGCATCCGGGTCACGGGGACCGTCGTGCTGGGCGTCGCGGTGGCCGTCGCCGGCGTCGGCAGCGTGGTCGCCGTGGTCCTGGCCGGCGACTCGGGCGCGCGAGCGGTCTGGGGCGGGCTGCTCGGATGACGCGAGCGGACGCGGCCGTCGACGGCCGCGTCCGCCCCCCGCTACGCGAACGCCTCGATCGGCGGGCAGGCGCAGACGAGGTTGCGGTCGCCGTAGGCCTGGTCGATGCGCCGGACGGGCGCCCAGTACTTGTTGCGCACGAGCGAGTGCACCGGGTACACCGCCTGCTCGCGCGTGTACGGGTGGTTCCACTCCCCCGCGATGACCGACTCGGCGGTGTGCGGGGCGTTGCGCAGCGGGTTGTCCTCTGCGGGCCAGTCGCCGCGGCCCACGGCATCCGCCTCGGCCTTGATCTGGATCATCGCCTCGATGAACCGGTCGAGCTCGGCGAGGTCCTCCGACTCGGTCGGCTCGACCATGAGCGTGCCCGCGACCGGGAACGACATCGTCGGGGCGTGGAAGCCGTAGTCGATGAGTCGCTTCGCGACGTCGTCGACCGTGACCCCGGTCTCGGC
This sequence comes from Agromyces litoreus, assembly GCF_040496015.1. Classification (NCBI taxonomy): domain Bacteria; kingdom Bacillati; phylum Actinomycetota; class Actinomycetes; order Micrococcales; family Microbacteriaceae; genus Agromyces; species Agromyces litoreus. Next base: position 131,780 of record NZ_JBEPKA010000004.1, on the reverse strand, counting down.
CGTCAGGGGCCGCAGGTCGAGGATGCACTCGTGTGCGACGAGGCCGTTCTCGCCCGTGTAGAGCACCGGGAAGTGGTCGCGGAGCCGCGCGGCGACGTAGTTGGCCGCGAGCACGGCCGACGCGGTCGCCTGCTTGAGCCCCTCGGCGCCCATCATCCGGACGTACGCCCACGAGATCGGCAGGATCGACGGGCTGCCGTACGGCGCCGCGGAGACCGGGCCGCCGTCGTGCGTGACGCCGCCCGCGTGGTCGGCGCGCTGCGCCATCGGGTGACCGGGCAGGTGCGGTGCGAGGTGGGCCTTCGCCGCGACCGGGCCGACCCCGGGTCCGCCGCCGCCGTGGGGGATGCAGAACGTCTTGTGCAGGTTCAGGTGCGACACGTCGCCCCCGACGTCGCCGAAGCGGGCGAAGCCGAGCAGCGCGTTGAGGTTCGCGCCGTCGATGTAGACCTGACCGCCGGCGTCGTGCACGGCCTGCGTGATGTCCTTCACGTCGTGCTCGTACACGCCGTGCGTCGAGGGGTACGTGATCATGAGGGCGGCGATGCGCTCGCCGTGCTCGGCGATCTTCGCGCGCAGGTCGTCGAGGTCGACGTTGCCGAGCTCGTCGCACGCGACGACGACGACGCGCATGCCCGCGAGCACCGCCGACGCCGCGTTCGTGCCGTGCGCGCTGGAGGGGATGAGGCAGACGTCGCGCTCGGCATCGCCGTTGGCGAGGTGGTACCCGCGGATGGCGAGGAGCCCCGCGAGCTCGCCCTGGCTGCCCGCGTTCGGCTGCAGCGAGACGGTGTCGTACCCGGTGACCTCGGCGAGCCACGACTCGAGCTGCTCGATGAGCCCGAGCGAGCCGACCACGTCGGCCTCCGGCGCGAACGGGTGCAGGTTCGCGAACTCGGGCCACGTGACGGCCTGCATCTCGGTCGCCGCGTTGAGCTTCATCGTGCACGAGCCGAGCGGGATCATGCCGCGGTCGAGCGCGTAGTCGCGGTCGGCGAGCTGCTTGAGGTAGCGCATCATCTGCGTCTCGGAGTGGTGGGTGTTGAACACCGGGTGCTCGAGGTACGGCGTCGTGCGCTTCAGCGCCTCGGGCAGGCTGGCCGGCAGCTCGCGCAGCGACACCGGCACGTCGACTCGCTCGCCGAGGCCGAACGCCTGCGCGACGAGCGAGAGCTCCGCCTCGGTGGTCGTCTCGTCGACCGCGACGTGCACGGTCGCCTCATCGGCCTCCCAGAGGTGGATGCCGAGCTCCCGGGCCCGTTCGACCACGTCGCGCGCCCGGCCGGGCACGTGCACGCGGATGGCGTCGAAGTAGGCGTCGTGCTCGAGCTCGAGCCCGTCGCCGGTCAGCACGTCGGCCAGGGCCTTCGCCTTGGCCGCGGTGGTCACGGCGATGTGCCGGATGCCGCGAGGGCCGTGGTACACCGCGTACATCGAGGCCATCACGGCGAGCAGCACCTGCGCGGTGCAGATGTTCGAGGTCGCCTTCTCGCGGCGGATGTGCTGCTCGCGCGCCTGGAGGCTGAGCCGGTAAGCCGGGTGGCCGGCGGCGTCCTGCGAGACGCCGACCAGGCGGCCCGGCAGCTGCCGCTCGAGGCCCTTGCGCACCGCCATGTACCCGGCGTGCGGGCCGCCGAAGCCCATCGGCACCCCGAACCGCTGCGACGTGCCGACGGCGACGTCCGCCCCGAGCTCGCCCGGGCTCGTCACGAGCGCCATGGCGAGCAGGTCGGCCGCGACGACCGCGAGCGCGCCCTGCTCCTTCGATCCGGCGATCACCGCCGACGGGTTCCACACGCGACCCGACGCCCCGGGGTACTGGACGAAGACGCCGAAGTGCTCGCCGAGCGCCGCGACGTCCGTCGTCTCGTCGAGGTCGGCGACGACCAGCTCGATGCCGACCGCCTCCGCCCGCGACGCGAGCAGCGCGTGCGTCTGCGGCATCGCGTCGGCGTCGACGACGAACCGATTCGTGCGGTTCTTCGACGCACGGCGCGCGAGGAGCATGCCCTCGACGACCGCAGTGCCCTCGTCGAGCATCGACGCGTTGGCCGTGTCGAGGCCCGTCAGGTCGGAGACCGTCGTCTGGAAGTTGATCAGCGCCTCGAGCCGGCCCTGGGAGATCTCGGGCTGGTACGGCGTGTACGCCGTGTACCAGCTCGGGTTCTCCAGCACGTTGCGCTGGATCACCGCGGGCGTGATCGTGCCGGAGTAGCCGAGGCCGATCATCGCGGTGCGCACGGTGTTCGCGTCGGCGAGCTCCCGCAGCTCGGCGAGTGCCTCGCGCTCGGTCGCCGCGGCGGGGATCGCCGAGTCGACGACCTCGTGCATGCGGATGGCGCTCGGCACCGCCGCGTCCATGAGCGCGTCGAGCGAGTCGTAGCCGAGCGCGGCGAGCATCCACTCGTGGTCGCGCGGGGTCGTGCCGATGTGGCGGCGCCCGAAGGCGTCGACGTCGAAGGCCGTGGAGGTGCTGGGCATGTGCGTGCTGGTTTCCTTGTCGCGGGTCGCCGTGCCGGCCTCGCCGGCGGAGGGGCGACTACTCGCCCGTGAGGGCGCGGTACTCGTCGTGGGTGAGGAGGGCGGGCAGCGAGGAGGTGGTCACCTTGAGCAGCCATCCGTCGCCGAACGGGTCGCTGTTGACGAGCTCGGGCGAGTCGACGACGGCCTGGTTGGACTCGACGACCTCGCCGTCGACGGGCGCGTAGAGCTCGCCTACCGACTTCGTCGACTCGATCTCGCCGACGACGGTGCCGGCGGTGACCGTACTGCCCGGGTCGGGCAGGTCGACGTAGACGACGTCGCCGAGCTTCTCGGCGGCGTAGTCGGTGATGCCGATCGTGACGGTCTCGCCGTCGACCTTCACCCACTCGTGCTCTTCGGTGTACTGCAGTTCGCTGCGGTCGGTCATGGGGTGCTCCTCGTGCTGATCGGTGCGGTGCGGTCCGGGGTCGCGGGCGTCAGGCGCCGCGCTTGTAGAAGGGCAGGGCGGTGACGGATGCCGGCATGCGCGTGCCGCGCACGTCGACGAAGAGCGTCACGCCGGGGTCCGACACGTCGTGCGCGACGAAGGCCATCGCGATCGGGTACCCGAGCGTCGGCGAGAGGGCGCCGGAGGTGATCTCGCCGACCCGGCGGGCATCGTCGCCGTCGCCGTCGAAGACGGCGTAGCCGGCGCGCGGAGCGCGGCGGCCCTCGGCGGTGAGGCCGACGAGCACGGGCGCGTCGTCCGCGGGGCCCTGTTCGATCGCCTCGCGTCCGACGAAGTCGCCCTCCTTGGAGAGGGCGACCACCCGGCCGAGACCGGCCTGCACGGGGAAGACGTCGCGGCCGAGCTCGTGACCGTAGAGCGGCATGCCCGCCTCGAGCCGGAGCGTGTCGCGGCTCGCGAGGCCGCACGGGACGACGCGCGGGCCGCCGGTCTCTCGCAGCGCGTCCCAGAGCGTCCTGGCCCGCTCGGGGGCGACGTAGAGCTCGAAGCCGTCCTCGCCGGTGTAGCCGGTGCGGGCGACGAGCACGGGCACGCCCTGGAAGGTCGCGGGGAGCGCGCGGTAGTACTTCATCGCGGCGACGGCGGCGACGAAGTCCTCCTCGTCGTTGCCGGGTCCGTCGATGCCGAATCCCTCGGTCTGCTGCAGCACCTCGAGCGACTCGGGACCCTGCAGGGCGATGAGCGCGATGTCGTCGGACTCGTCGAACACCTCGGTCTCGAACGGTGCGGTGCGGGCGCGGAGCTCCTCGGCGACGACGTGCCGGTTCGCCGCGTTCGCGACCACCATGTAGCGATCCTCGCCGGTGCGGTAGACGACGAGGTCGTCGATGACGCCGCCGTCGCGGGCGAGGAGGAGGGAGTACTTCGCCTGGCCCTCGGCGATCGCGGAGAGCTTGCCGGCGAGCGCGTAGTCGAGCGCGTCCGGCGCCTCGGGGCCGACCACGACGATCTCGCCCATGTGCGAGAGGTCGAAGAGCCCGGCGTGCTGCCGCACCGCGTGGTGCTCGGCGAGGTCGCTGGAGTAGCGCACCGGCATCTGCCAGCCGGCGAAGTCGGTGAACGACGCGCCCTCGGCGCGGTGCACCTCGTCGAGGGGGCTGCGGCGCTCAGTGGGGGCCTGGTGGGTGGTTCCGGGTGCGTCGGTCACGAGTTCTCCTGGATCGCGCGGATCGCGCGGCGGTCGCCGCTCAAAGGAACTCCCCCTCTGTCATGGGCCTGAGAGCTTCGCGACGCCCGTGGGCGGAGCTTTCACCTTCGGCGGGAGGTCCGCCGTGGCGGCATCCGCTTTTCAGAGTGGCCTCGTCATCGCGGTGATGCGACCTGAGAGATTGGCGGGGAGGCTTGCTCCTTCGGTGCCGGTCGGTCTCCGCCGCAGCGGACCCGGCCGGCTCTCCCGCGATGCGTCGATGGCCCGGTATGAGGTTGTCGGGGGCAGTCTAGCAACGCGCGGGGCGCGTGGGCGCCCGCGCGGGCGCGTCGCCGCCGGCGCGGAGCCCGCTTCATCCGATTCGCGTTCGTGTCACGGTGACTGTAAGCTGGGCATCGTCGACTTCGCGTCACAGTGACTCGAAGTCCACCCGAGCCGACGAGAAGGGGGCGATCGATGTCGCAGCACGACGCGCACGCGCGCCTGGCCGTCTCGACGGTCATCTTCGCGCTCGCCCCCGACCAGGCCGATTCCGGTCGTCCGGGCCGGGAGCGCCCGGCGAGCCTGCGGGTGCCGCTCGTCCGGCGCCTGCGCGAGCCCGGACTCGGCCGCTGGGCGCTGCCCGGAGGCTGGCTCCCCGTCGACGAGGCGCTCGACGCCGCCGCCGCGCGCACGCTGCACGAGACCACCGGCCTCGCGCCGCGCTACCTCGAGCAGCTCTACACCTTCGGCGACCCCGAGCGCTCACCGGGCGAGCGCGTGGTCTCGGTGGTCTACTGGGCCCTGGTCCACTCCGACGAGGTCGAGCGCGCGGTCTCCGATGAGAACGTCTGCTGGTTCGACGAGGACGCGCTGCCCGAGCTCGCGTTCGACCACGCCGCGATCCTCGACTACGCGCTGCGGCGGCTGCGCACCAAGCTCGAGTACTCGCGCATCGCGCACGCCCTGCTCGGCGAGACCTTCACCATGGCCGAGCTCCGCCACGTCCACGAGGCCGTGCTCCGCCGCCGGCTCGACCCCGCGAACTTCCGCCGCACGATGGAGGCCACGGGCACCCTCGTCGACACGGGCGTGCGCCTCGCCGGCACCCGCCACCGCCCTCCCGCGCTCTACCGCTTCGATCCCGCCCACTCCCCCGCGACGTCGCCCTCACCGGCGTCGACGGGGACGCCGCCGGCGGCCGCCTCGGCCGTCGCCCAGACCAGGCCCGGCACGCACAGCAAGGAACTGCCATGAGCAACGCCACCGTCACCAGCCCCGAGCGCGAGCGCGACATCCGCCGCGCGGCCTCCGTCGACCGCACCATCCGGCTCATCACCACCGGGAAGGCCGCGGGCGAGACCTGCACGCCCGACCTCGCGAAGGGGCCGTGGGAGTTCGACGCCGGCCCCGCGGGCTACGGTCCCGGTTCGTCGATGGGCGACGTCATCCCCACGGGTGCGCCGCGCCAGGGCGCCCTGCCCGCCGAGTACCGCGAGGCCTCCGACGCCGAGCTGCACGATCGCATCCGCGCCGCCAAGGCGACGCTGGGCGAGAAGGTCGTGATCCTCGGGCACTTCTACCAGCGCGACGAGGTCGTGCAGCACGCCGACTTCACGGGCGACTCCTTCCAGCTCGCGAACGCGGCCATGACCCGTCCGGAGGCCGAGGCGATCGTCTTCTGCGGCGTGCACTTCATGGCCGAGACCGCCGACATGCTCTCCCGCCCCGACCAGGCCGTGATCCTGCCGAACCTCGCCGCGGGATGCTCCATGGCCGACATGGCCGACGAATCCGGCGTCGAGGAGTGCTGGGAGCAGCTCGCCGAGGTGTACGGCGACCTCGAGGCGACCGACGCCGACGGGCGCGTCCCCGTGATCCCCGTGACGTACATGAACTCCTCCGCCGCACTGAAGGGGTTCGTCGGCCGCCACGGCGGCATCGTCTGCACCTCGTCGAACGCCAGGACCGTGCTCGACCAGGCCTTCGAACGCGGACAGCGGGTGCTGTTCTTCCCCGACCAGCACCTCGGCCGCAACACGGCGAAGGCGATGGGCGTCCCGCTCGAGCGGATGCCGATGTGGAACCCGCACCGCCCGCTCGGCGGCAACACCGCGGAGGAGCTCGCCGACGCGCGCGTCATCCTCTGGCACGGCTTCTGCTCGGTGCACCGACGGTTCACGGTCGAGCAGATCGACCGGGCCCGCGCCGAGCACCCCGGCGTGCAGGTCATCGTGCACCCCGAGTGCCCGATGCCGGTCGTCGACGCCGCGGACGCCGCCGGCTCGACCGACTTCATCGTGAAGGCCATCCAGGCCGCGCCGGCCGGGTCGACCTTCGCGATCGGCACCGAGATCAACCTCGTCCAGCGGCTCGCGGCCGAGCATCCCGAGCACGAGATCTTCTGCCTCGACCCGGTGGTCTGCCCGTGCTCGACGATGTACCGCATCCACCCGGGCTACCTCGCGTGGGTGCTCGAGGAACTCGTCGCCGGTCGCATCGTCAACCGCATCTCGGTGGGCGAGGACGTCGCGGAGCCCGCCCGACTGGCACTCGAGCGCATGCTCGCGGCCAAGCCCCCGGCGTCGGTGCCGGTGCCCGCCGGCTCGACGATCGCACAGGCGACGGATGCCGCGGCGGCCGCCGCCGCCCCGGCGAGCGGAGCCTGACATGACCGCCGTGCTCGTCGTCGGGTCCGGCATCGCCGGGCTCTGGACGGCGATCCGCGCCGCCGAGGCGGGGTGCGACGTCACCGTCGTCACCAAGGGCGTCGTCGGCGACGGCTCGACCCGGTGGGCGCAGGGCGGCGTCGCCGCCGCGATGCATCCGGTCGACTCGCCCGCACGGCACGCCGCCGACACGCTCGCCGCGGGAGCCGGCGCGGGCGACCCGACCGCCGTGCGCGTGCTCGTCGAGGAGGGGCCGGCACGCATCCGGGACCTCATCCGGTTCGGCGTCGCGTTCGACGCCGACGAGTCCGGCCTCGCGCGTGGCCTCGAGGCGGCGCACTCGCGCCCGCGGATCCTGCACGCGGGCGGCGACGCCACCGGGGCCGCCATCGAGGCGGCGCTGGTCGCGACGGTGCGCCGCCGCGGCCTCCGCGTGCTCGAGCACACGAGCCTCGTCGACCTCGTCGTCGACGACGGACGCGTGGCCGGGATCCGGGTGCTCGAGCACTCGAGTGACGGGTCCGGCGCAGCGGACGGCGGCGCAGCGGCATCCGGGCGCGGACGTCCGACGATGCGGGAGCTGTACGCCGACGCGGTCGTGCTCGCGACCGGCGGCGCCGGGATGCTCTACCCGCACACCACCAACCCCGACGTCGCGACCGGCGACGGCGTCGCCGCCGCCGCGCGGGCGGGCGCCGAGGTCGCCGACCTCGAGTTCGTGCAGTTCCACCCCACCGCGCTCGCGGTGCCCGGCACGCCCCTGATCTCCGAAGCGGTGCGGGGCGAGGGCGCCGTGCTCCGCGATTCGGCCGGCGAGCGATTCCTGCTCGAGGTCGACCCTCGCGCCGAACTCGCCCCGCGCGACGTCGTGGCGCGCGCAGTGTGGCGGCGCATGGCCGACCAGGGCGGTGAGCCGGTGCGCCTGGACGCCACCGCGCTCGGCGCCGGGTTCCTCGCCCGCCGCTTCCCCTCCATCGACCGTGCGTGCCGCGAAGCCGGATTCGACTGGGCGCGGGAGTCGGTGCCGATCGTGCCGGCCGCGCACTACGCCATGGGCGGCATCCGCACCGACCTCGACGGCCGGACGAGCCTGCCGGGGCTCTGGGCCGTCGGCGAAGCGGCCCGCACCGGCGTGCACGGGGCCAACCGGCTCGCGTCGAACTCGCTCCTCGAGGGCGCGGTCTTCGCCGAACGCGTCGCACGCGACGTCGCGGCACAGCCGGCCGAGCGGTCGCGAGGATCGATCGCGCAGCGCGCCGACCGTCGCGGCCGCGCACTCGACGCGTCGCCCGCGGCGCGCTCCGCGCGGCCGACGCGGCCGGTCGACCGCGACGCCCTGCGGCGACTGATGTGGGAGCACGTGGGCCTCGAGCGGGATGCGGTCGGCCTGGCCGCGGCCGCGGAGCGGCTCGACGGATGGCACGCCTCCGACCCCGTCGACCGGCGCTCGGTCGAGGACCGCAACCTGCTCGGCCTGGCGCGGCTCACCGTCGCCGCGGCGCTCGCGCGCACCGCGAGCGTCGGAGCCCACACCCGCCGCGATGCGCCCGACGAGTCGCGCGTGACCGCATCCGTCTCCGAGAGGCAGGCCGCCTGATGACCGACGCCCGCGAGATCGAGCGGATCGTGCTCATGGCGCTGGACGAGGACGCACCCTGGGGCGACCTCACCGGCGAAACGCTCATCCCCGAGGCCGCGACCGCGACCGCGGAGCTCGTCGCCCGCGAAGCGGGCGTGTTCAGCGGGGCGCGCGTCGTCGAGGCCGCCTTCCGGCTCGTCGACCCGCGCATCCGGGTCGAGGTCCGCACCGCCGACGGCGCGCGGTTCGCCGCGGGCGACGTGCTCGCCACGGTCGACGGACCGGCCCGCGGCATCCTGCGCGCGGAGCGCGTCGCCCTGAACCTCGTGCAGCGGATGTCGGGCGTGGCCACGCTCACCGCACGGTACGTCGCCGAGGTCGCCGGCACGCGCGCACGGATCGTCGACACGCGGAAGACGACCCCCGGCCTGCGCAGCCTCGAGCGGCAGGCCGTGCGCGACGGCGGCGGGCGCAACCACCGGAGGTCGCTCTCGGACGCGATCATGGCCAAGGACAACCACCTCGCGGTGCTGACGGCGGGCGGGGCCGACCTGGCCGAGGCCCTGCGGGCCGCCCGCGAGCGGATGCCGCACACCGCGCACCTCGAGGTGGAGGTCGACCGGGTCGACCAGATCCCGGCCGTGCTCGACGGTGGGGCCGACACCATCATGCTCGACAACTTCGACCTCGACGCGCTGCGCGAGGGCGTCGCCCTGATCGGCGACCGCGCGATCGTCGAGGCCTCCGGCGGCGTGAACCTCGACACCGTGGCCGACATCGCCGCGACGGGCGTCGACGTCGTCTCGGTCGGCGCGCTCACGCACTCGGCCCGGGCGCTCGACCTCGGCCTCGACGTGGTCATCGCGGCCGAACCGGCCGCACCGGCCGGCGCGACCGCCGGGGGCCGGACGTGATCTTCGCCGACCACGCCGCCACGACCCCGGTGCGCCGTGAGGCGCTCGAGGCCATGTGGCCGTACCTGACCGGCGCGTTCGGCAACGCGTCCAGTCACCACGGCGTCGGCGAGGAGGCCGCTCGGGCCCTCGCCTGGGCACGCGAGACCGTCGCCGGGGTGGTCGGAGCGCGGCCCGGCGACGTCGTCTTCACGTCCGGCGGCACCGAGGCCGATAACCTCGCGGTGAAGGGCCTCGCGCTGGCGACGCCGCGCGGTCGTCACGTCGTGATCTCGCGCGTCGAGCACGAGGCGGTGCTCGGGGCCGCCGACGCGCTGCGCCGACTGCACGGGTTCGAGGTCGACGACGCGGACGTCGACGAGACCGGCAGCGTCACCCCCGACGCGCTGGCCCGGGTCCTCCGCCGCGACACGACCCTCGTGTCGCTGCAGCTCGCGAACAACGAGGTCGGCACCGTGAACCCGGTCGCCGCACTCGCGGGCGTCGCGCACGAGGCGGGAGCGCCGATCCACACCGATGCGGTGCAGGCGGCCGGATGGCTCCCGCTCGACCTCGACGAGCTCGGGGTCGACGCGCTCTCGCTCGCGGGCCACAAGGTGGGCGCGCCGAAGGGCACGGGCGTGCTCGTGGTGCGCGGACGGCTCCCGTTGGAGCCGGTGCTGCACGGCGGCGGACAGGAGCGCGGGCGCCGCTCCGGGACCGAGAACGTCGCGGGGGCGGTCGCCTTCGCGACGGCGCTCCGGCTCGCCGAGGACGAGCGTGCGGAGGCCGCCGCCCGCGTCGCCGCCGCGACCGACCGGTTCCGCGAGCTCGTGGCCGAGGCCGTCCCGGACGCCCTGCCCACGGGACATCCGGGGAACCGGCTGCCCGGCACCGTCTCGTACGTGTTCCCCGGCACCGGCGGCGAGGCGGTGCTGCTCGAGCTCGAACGGCGCGACGTCCTCGTCTCGAGCGGCTCGGCGTGCGCGGCCGGCAGCGACGAGCCCTCGCACGTGCTCACCGCGATGGGCGTCTCGCCCGAGCTCGCGCGGACCGCGGTCCGCTTCTCGTTCGGCCACGAGACGACGATCGCGGATGCCGAGGCGGCCGCCGCGGCGCTCGCAGCCGCCGTGTCGGCGGTCCGGGATATCGTCGGCTGAGCGGGCTTCGCGACGCAGCCGGGCCCGTCCGGGGGCGCGGTCGAGCCGCATGCGAGCGCATGCAGTCGGCCGCACGGGAATAGCCGCGGGGCCGGCGGAAGTTGCACATCGGTACTGCGTGTCCGTGCACGCGACCCTCCCGGCACCGACGCCGGAACCGACCATCCGGCTCGGAACCGCCGACCAGCGCGCACAGCGACGAACGACAGGACCACCGTGAGCGAACGACCCGTCCCCGACACCGCCTCCACCGGGCTGCCGGACCCCGGACCCGCCGACGGCGACTCCGACGCCGCCGAGCGGGCGCTCGACCAGCACGTCCGCGCCGGCCGGCCCGACCAGGGCGCGAGCAACGGCCGGGTGCTGTGGCTGCTCATCGCCGCGACGTTCGTGGTCTTCCTGAACGAGACGATCATGAGCGTGGCGATCCCAGAGCTCTCCGACGACCTCGGGGTGTCGCTCTCCGCCGCGCAGTGGCTCACGACCGCGTTCATGCTCACCATGGCCGTCGTGATCCCCGTCACCGGCTACCTCCTGCAGCGCTTCGCCACGCGGCCGATGTTCGGCGCGGCGATGGGGCTCTTCTCCGTCGGCACCCTGATCGCCGCCGTCGCCCCGGGCTTCGAGGTGCTGCTCGGCGCCCGCATCATCCAGGCCTCCGGCACGGCCATCATGATGCCGCTGCTCATGACCACCCTCATGACGGTCGTGTCGCCCGCCGACCGCGGACGGTTCATGGGGCGCGTGTCGATCGTGCTGTCCGTCGCGCCCGCCATCGGCCCCGCGGTCTCCGGACTCATCCTGAACACCCTCGGGTGGCGGTACATGTTCTGGCTCGTACTGCCGATCGCCGTCGGCATGCTCGTCCTCGGGCTTCGCCGCATCGTGAACGTGGGCGAGACCCGCGCGGTCCCGATCGACGTGCTCTCCGTCGTCCTCTCGGCGCTCGGATTCGGCGGCCTCGTCTACGGCCTGAGCCTCGTCGGCGAGGTCGTCAGCGGCACCGCGGCGCAAGGCCCCGCGACCATGTGGATCTCGCTCGCGGTCGGCGTCGCCGGCGTCACGGCGTTCCTGCTCCGGCAGGTGCGCCTGCAGCGGCGCGACCGCGCGCTGCTCGACCTGCGCACGTTCCGTTCGCGGAACTTCTCGGTCTCGATCGGGCTCATGGCCCTCATGATGGCCGCGCTGTTCGGCACGCTCATCCTCCTGCCGATCTACCTCCAGCAGGTGCACGGCCTGGAGCCCCTCGCCGCGGGGCTGCTCGTGCTGCCCGGTGGGCTCGTCATGGGCCTGCTCGGGCCGACGGTCGGCCGGCTCTACGACCGCGTCGGGCCGACCCCGCTGCTGGTCCCCGGCAGCATCGGGGTGAGCGCGGTGCTGTGGTCGTTCACGATGCTCACCCCGACCACCCCGGTCTGGATGATCCTCCTCGCCCACGTCGTGCTGTCGACAGCCCTGGCCCTCATGTTCACGCCGCTGTTCACGAGCGCACTGGGATCGGTCGAGCCGCACCTCTACTCGCACGGCTCGGCCATGGTCGGCACGCTCCAGCAGCTCGCCGGTGCCGCGGGAACGGCCGCCTTCATCACGGTCATGACCGCGGTGTCGGTCACCGAGCGGGCCGGCGGAACCGACGTGATCGCCGCGGAGGCCGCGGGCGTGCGCAGCGCGTTCCTCGTCGGAGCGATCGTGTCGCTGTTCGCGATCGCGGGCGCGGCCATGGTTCGACGACCGGCGGACATGACCGAAGGCGCCCCGGCCGCGCACTGACGCACGGCGTCGGCGCGCGCATCCGGACGACGCACCGCGAACCGATCGGGCCCCCTCCCGCGTGGGAGGGGGCCCGATCGGTCGTCGCGGGGCGCTCGCGGCTGGGCCGCGATCGATGCCGGCGTCAGTCGCAGTTCGGTCGGCAGGTGCGCTGCGACAGGGCGTCGACCAGCACGGTCCCGAGGTCCTCCGGCTTGGTCGCCGAGTACGCGCCGCCGTCGGTGGCCGCCGCGATCTTCTTCATCGCGGCCAGATCGGTGTCGGGGCCGAACCCGATCATGATGACGGCGACCGGCTTGGCCGGGTCCTCGAGCTTCTTCAGCTGGGCCAGCAGCTGGTCGAGGTTGATGCCGTTGTCGTCCTCGTTCTTGCCGTCGGTGATGACCAGCACCGAGTTGACCTTGTCGGGGTCGTACGACTCCTGCACTCGCTTGAACGCCGCGAGCGTCGTGTCGTACAGGCCCGTGGCGCCACCGAGGCGCGCCGGCAGCGACCCGATGATCTGCTGGATCTGCTGCGTGTGGCCGGCGTCGGCGAGGGGCGCGATCGGCGCGAGGTCCTCGTAGTCGAGGTCGCCGTTGCGCGCGGTCGAGAAGACCCATACGCCGAGCTCGACCTCGCCGGAGAACTTCGACATGGCGCCGACGGCGGCCTGCTGGAAGATGTCGATGCGGCGAAGCCCGTTCTCGGCCGGCTCCTCCATGGAGCCGGAGACGTCGATGACCGCGAGCATGCGCGAGCGCAGGGTCAGGACGCCCCACGAACGGAGGATCTCGATCTGCGCGGCGCCGTCCAGTTCGGTCTGGGCCGGGGGCGCGGTCGGCGTGACGCCCGGCGACTCGACCTCGCCCGCGCCGTCGGGTCCGCGGAACCCGGCCTCGAGGAAGAGGTCGGTCGCGGTGCCGAGCGCCGCCTCGAGGTCCTCGAGGTTGGACGATTCGCCGTCGCCGATGCGCACGAAGGGGTAGTCGAGGGCGACGGTCCCCTCCTCCGGGTAGGCGGCGACGAGCGGCTCGGCGGAGGCGTCGGCGTTGTGCGCGGCGACGCTCGCCTCGCTCGTCAGCACGACGGTCGGCGTGCCCGCCGAGGCCACGGTGGCCATCGCGGCATCGGCGGTCGAGGGGATCGATTTGCCGAGGGCGATCAGCGCGCCGGCGAACTGGCGGGGGTCGTCTGGCGATGCCTGCCCCTGCAGCGCGTAGAGGCTCGCGAGGCTCGCCGCGGATGCCTCGGGGTCAGGGAGGAGCGCGGGAAGCGTGCCGTTCAGCACGCGGGCCCAGCTCACCGGCTCGGCGGCGAGCTCCTGCGCGTCCTTCGCGGGGGCCGCGAACACGATGGGCGAGCTCGCGATCGACGCGCCGACGGCGGCATCGGGCTCGCCGAGGCCGAGCGAGGACGCGGTCGCGGCCGTGCGGGCGAGCCAGACGCTCGAGTCGGGGACCCAGGCGTCGGCGGAGAGCGTGCCCGCGGCCAGCTCGGCGGCGGTGTCGGCGGAGTCCTGCGCGCGGACCGCGGTCTCGACGCATCGCTTCGGGTCGGCGTCGAAGTCGGAGGCGAGTTCGGCGATCGACCCCGAGATGGAGGGATCGGCGACGATGTCGAGCTGCTCGACCTCCTCGCACGCGTTCTCGTCCGCCGTCGCGAAGATGGGGTTCAGGTGTCCGCCCACCCACAGGTACACGCCGGACGCGACGATGCCGATGACGGCGACACCGGCGATGACGGACAGGATGAATCGGCGGCTCGGCATCTTCGCCGGAGCCGCGACGCTATGACGTCCCACGGGCACTCCAAGCCGATCGGCACTCCGTGAGTTGCCAATCCCAGTCTGAACGGGCTCCCCCGTTCAGGGGGAAGGGTGGTGCCAGTGTATGCGAACGTGAGCGATCGACGAATTCCCGTCCACCGGTCGTGTGCGCGCTAACCACATCCGCGGCATCGCGCGCAAGGGCTGGCCCGCGCTCGTCCGTCTGCGGTTGCGTGAGCGCGAACGGACGAAAGGACTGTGGACGTGGACACGACCACCATCATCTGGATCATCGTCGGCATCGTGGCGTTCCTCGTCGTGGTCGCGGCGATCGTGCTCGTCGCCACCGCGGGCCGCCGCCGGGAGGCGCGCGCCGAGGCCCAGCGGGAGAAGGCCGCCGAGATCCGCGAGGAGGCCGCGCGCACCGAGAGCGCCGCGCGCGAGCGCGAGGTGAAGGCCATGCAGGCGGATGCCGCGGCGCGCGCCGCCGAGGCCGACGCGGCCCGGGCGAAGCTCGAGGCCGAGCGACTGGCCGACACCGGCCGCGATCACCGCAGCGACGCCGAGCAGCTGCGTGCCGAGCAGGCGGAGCACGAGGCCCGCGCCGCCGAGATCGACCCGGACGGGGATCGCGTCGCCGCCGAGCACCACGCGGATGAGCACGACGAGCACGAGCACCGCGCCGAGCCCGTCGAGGAACGGGCGGAGGAACGGGCCGAGCGGGCCGAGGAGCACGCCGAGCGCGCCGACGAGCACGCCGACCGTGCGGAGGAGCACGCCGAGGCCGTCGCGGCGGAGCACGACGAGCCGCGGGTGCACGACGAGCCTGCCTCGACCGACCCGGTCCCGGCGGACCACGACCGGGTCGACGACGCCACCGCGGAGCCGCACGACGCGCACGCCCCGCGCCACGCGCGCGACGCCTGACCCGACGCCGGGACCGTCCGTGCCGCCCCCGGGCGCGCCGGACGGCCCCGGCCGCCCGGGCCGTCCTCAGGCGCGTGACTCAGCCGAAGACGTGCCTGATCCCGAGCGCGTCGTCGACCGCGGCGTGCACCTCGTCGAGGCGGCATCCGCCCGGGCACCGGTATTCGGCGACGGCGAGCCCGGCATCGCCCATCGTGGGCACGACGGTCACGAGCGCGGCGGCGGTCGCGCCGCAGGACGGGCACGTCACGCGGGTCCATCGGTCGGTCACGGAGGATCCTCCTCGGGGTTCGGGTCACTGCGGTGGTCGTCGTCCGTCGTCTCGAGCGCCTCGGCGATCTCGGCATCGAGGTGATCCTCGGTGGCCCACGAGATGGTGAGCACCTCTCCCGCCCCGACGGTCAGGTCGACGAGGTCGGTCAGCAGCGCGTGCAGGCTCCTCGATCCGAGCAGCCGCACCTGGTCGAGCTGGGTGAGCGGCGCGATCCCGGCCAGCTGCCAGGCGGCCTCGGCGGGCTCGTCGCTGAGTTCGACGTTCGCATCCCACGGCAGCTCGACGAACTCGCTCGCGCGGGCGATCGTGCGCCGCACCACGAGCTCCGCCTTCTCGTACAGGGGGCGGAGGGACTCGTCCCACTCGAGGTCCGGGAGGTCCCGGACGACGGCGGTCGGGTGCGGGTCGTCGGGAAGCCATTCGACGACCTCGATCCGGCGCGCGCCGCGCGCGATCACCGCGAGGTCGCCGTCGGTCGCTCCGAGCTCCGTCACCCGGGCCACGGTCCCCACGCCGAACCGGCGCTGTCCGTCGGCTCCGCCCGCTTCGCTCCCGCTTTCGATGAGGACGACGCCGAACTCGCTCGGCCGGTCGCCGAGCACCCGCGACATCATCACGAGGTAGCGGGGTTCGAAGACGCGGAGGGCGAGCGGCATGTGCGGGAAGAGGACACTGCCGAGCGGGAACATCGCGAACTCGCCCATGGGAGCATGCAAGCACGCGAGGGCCGCGAGCGGGCGGGTCCTCAGTGGGCTCGCGGCATCCGCCCAGCCGGTTCGGAGCCGGTCACTTGACCAGGCGGGAACGGACCCGATCCGCGAGCGGCGTTCCGCCGGTCTGGCAGGTCGGGCAGTACTGGAAGGTCGAGTCGTGGAACTCCACCTGCCGGATGGTGTCCCCGCAGACGGGACAGGCCTCGCCGGTCCGCCCGTGCACCCGCAGGCTCCGCCGCTTCGCATCCTTGAGCTCTGCCGCCGGCTTCCCGGCTGCGGCGGCGAGGGCGTCGCCCAGCGTCTCCCGCATCGCCGCGTACAGCCGCTCGACCTCCTCATCGTCGAGCGTGGCGGCGATCTTGTAGGGCGACATCCGCGCCGCGTGCAGGATCTCGTCGGAGTAGGCGTTGCCGATGCCCGCGAGCACGGCCTGGTCGCGCAGGAGTCCCTTGATCCGCGTCCGCCGGCCGTCGAGCAGTGCCGCGAAACGATCGAGCGTGAACCCGTCGGCCATCGGATCCGGCCCGAGGCGGGCGATGCCCGGCACCTCCTCCGGATCTCGGATCACGTACACGGCGAGCGACTTCTTGGTCCCGGCCTCGGTCAGGTCGAACCCGGACCCGTCGTCCAGGACGACGCGGAGCGCGATCGGCGAGCGACCGGGACGCAGCACGGTCGTCGGAACCCCGTCGTGCCATCGCAGCCATCCCGCTCGGGCGAGGTGGAAGACCAGGTGCAGCGGGCCGACCGCGGGATCATCGGTCGACCCGAACTCGAGGTCGAGGAACTTCCCGTGCCGGCGGACGGCCGTGATCGTGCGCCCGTCGATCGCGGTGAGCGGCGGGTCGAAGGTCTTCAGCGCGGCGAACGCGACGACCTTCGCCGAAGTCACCGCGCGACCGGCGGTGCGCTCGGCCAGGAATCCGGCGAGCGCCTCCACCTCGGGCATCTCGGGCACGCGTCCATGCTGGCACCGCGGCCGGACATCCGCGAGCGGCCGTAGCGGGCGGGTCCGCGCCCCGCGTCACATCACTCGGCCACGCGCGCCCGGCGTCCGGCGGAGCGCTCGCCGTCGAGCTCGTCCAGTGCGGTGATGAGCTCGGGGGTGACCTGCAGGCCGCGGATGCCGTTGGCCGCCCGCATGAGGAACTCGAGCCGACGGCGGTCGAGGCCCAGGTTGCGCTCGTCCTCGTAGCTGACGATGACCGGCATCGACGGATGCACCAGCAGTTCGTCGTGGTGGCCGTCGGGCGTCGTCCATCCGACCAGGATCGGCTCGTTGAGCCGCAGCTTCGCGATCACGATCGCGTGGACGTGGTGGGTGAGGTCGTCGGGGAGTTCGATCCGCATGATGCGGCCGAGGTCGAGCGTGCCCAAGACAGGGCTCCCTTCGGGCGGGGGCGATGAACGGGGCAGGCCGCCGGTCGATCCCGGTGGAACCGGGAGCGCGTGGAGTGACCACGCCGACCGACGGCCTGTGGCGGGCTTCGGGGACCCGCGCAGACAGTTCTATGCGCTCATCCCGATCTGCGGGAGGGTCTTGACACGGGGGCCTCCAGCGTGATCCGGGAGCTGTCAGGGAACCCGGTGCGCGGCCTCGAGCAACGACGTCAGCTCGTCGCGGAGCCGCTCGAGGCGCTCGAGGGGCACGCCGAGCCGGTCGACGACCTCGCCGGGAACCGCCGTCGCCCGCTCGCGCAGCGCAGCGCCGTCCTCGGTGAGCGCGATGTCGACGGCGCGTTCGTCGGCGGCGCTGCGGCGGCGCGTGAGCAGTCCGGCCTCCTGCAGGCGCCCGACGAGCGGGCTCACCGTCGCCGGTTCGAGGTGGAGCCGTTCGGCGATCCGACCCAACCGAAGCGGGCTCTCCTCCCAGAGCGCGAGCATCACCAGGTATTGCGGGTGCGTGAGGCCGAGGGGCTCGAGCGACGGGCGATACATCCGGATCACCTCGCGGTTGGTCGCGGCGAGCGCGAAGCAGAGCTGCCGGTCGAGCTCGAGGAGATCGGTCATCCCTCGAGAATAGTATGTACACTCATCATTCGTGCACGAACAGAAACTGCCGAACCCGTGGCGGGGCGTCCCGGGGTTCTGGGCGCGGGTCAATCGCCTCATCTACCCGATCGCCGGGCCGGCGCAGGTCGGCATCGGTCGACCCGAGGCGCCGTACGTGCCGCCGACGGACCCGGCCTGCCCGCTCTGCGGCGCACGGATGTCCGCGCATCGCATCGACCGCGGCGACGCCGTGACGCCGACGCACCTCCACTGCCCCGAGCCGGGCGTTCCTCAGGCGACCGGGTCGTCGAGGCACACGACCTCTGAGACGTCACCCCACGAGTAGTCGTCGTTGCCGAACACCACGGGCGTCGCCCGGTTCGCGACGACCTCGCTGATGAGCATCGTGCGCGTCTCGGCCGGCGTCCAGGAGTCCCCGTCGCCGTAGAACGAGAGCGTGACCTCCAGCGCGGAGCAGTCCGACTCCGTGAACAGCGCCATCTGCCAGCAGCCCTGCATGTAGCCGATCGCGCAGTCGTCGAAGTAGCGGTCGTCCGCGTAGATCTCGAGGGCGGCCGGGAACGCGTAGAGCGTCTCGCCGGCCTGGTAGCGCTCGACCGCGGCCGCCTCGGCCTCGGCGATGGCCGTCTCGGTGACGCCGCGCACCGCGGAGTACAACCCGATCCCACCGGCCACGACGAGCGCGAGCACGAGCACGCCGCCCGCCACGATGCCGGCGACGGCAGCCGCCCCCAGCCGGCGGCGCGGACGACCGGGCGAGGCGCCCTCGTCCGCGTGCGTGGGCGGCGCGGCGAGTTCCGCGACGAGGGCGCCGCGCGCCCGACCGAGCGTCTCGCGCCACGCCTCGGCCGCCCGGCGGCCCTCCGCATCGGGGTACCGGGACGGATGGCGCTGCCACAGCTCGCGCTGGTACGCGGCGTCGATGACCTCGACGGTCAGCGGCTGGTCGACGGGGATCTGCAGGGTCGCGCGGGCGGCGTTCGGGTCCACGTGGCGATCCTACGGACGTCCGAGTCCGGCTCGACGGCCGGTTGCCGCCCGGGCATCGGGTCGAGACCGGATCGATACGGCAGGGCATGTCCGGAGGGCGGGACCGGGGCCCTGCGGGTACGGTGACCGCGTCGGCCGCGTCCGACGGCCGCGAGAGGAGCAACGACTCGTGTTCGTGCTGAACCTCGCCGCCGCGGTCTGGGCGATGTTCACCGTGCCCGGCGCGTTCTGGGCGGCCCTCGTCGCGGCGCTGCTCGCGCTGATCGGGATCATCCTGCTCTACACGAGGGCGGCGAACGAGTTCTTCGCCCGGTAGGCGCGCCGGCGAGAGGAGTGCATGCCGCCGTCGGCATGCACGCTGACGTACGGTGGGCGGATGCTCCGACGACTCGTGTCCCGCCTCTACTGGGCCCTGAGCAGGTGGACCCTCGCGGGCGAGCCGGCCCCCGGGCGGCCCTCGGTGCTCATCGGCGCGCCGCACACCTCGAACTGGGACTTCGTGCTCATGCTCGGCATCGCATGGCGCTACGGCATCGACGTGCGGTGGCTCGGGAAGAAGAGCCTGTTCGCCGGATGGCGCGGCCCGATCATGCGCGGCCTCGGCGGGATCCCCGTGGACCGGAAGGATCCCAGCCGCGTGGTCGGCGAGGTCGTCGAGCACATCCGCGCCGGAGAGGTGTTCGGCCTCGTCGTGACGCCCGACGGCACCCGGGGCGCGAACGACTACTGGAAGTCCGGCTTCTACCGGATCGCCCGCGAGACCGGGATGCCGGTCACCCTCGGCTTCGTCGACCGCACGACCATGACGACGGGGCTCGGCCCCACGTTCGAGCTGACCGGCGACGTCAAGGCCGACATGGAGCGCATCCGGTCCTTCTACGCCGACAAGGCCGGCGTTCGCCCGGAGCTGCGCACCGAGCCGCGCCTGCGCAACGAGCCGTCCGGCGCCGACGAGGCGCGCTGAGCCGTCCGGCGCGGGCTCGCGCCTACGCCGGTTCCTCCAGCCGGAAGCCGACCTTCATCGTCACCTGGACGTGGGCGACCTCGCCGTCGGCCAGCTCGCCACGGATCGACATCACCTCGAACCAGTCCAGGTGACGCAGCGTCGCCGACGCGCGGGTCAGCCCGTTGCGGATGGCGGTGTCGACGCCCTCCGGCGACGTGCCGACGATCTCGGTGACCCGGTAGGTGTGGTTGCTCACGTTCCGCTCCCCTCGCCCGGCGCGCCGTCGCGCCGACGCGACCGAGGCTACTCCGCCGAACCGCGGCGGCGCAGCCCGGCGGGCGCCTACTCCGCCGAGAAGTCGAGGGCCTCATCGGCGATGGCGATCATCGACCACGTCGCCCCGTCGGCGTCGGTGAACTCGTAGCCCGGGACGACCACGACGCTGCCGTCGGGCTGCCACTGGCTCCCGAGGCCGAGTCGCGCCTCGACGATCTCGACACGGTGCACGGGCCACGCGAGGGGCGTTCCAGGCGCGGGTGCTGCGGGGGCCTCGGTCGGCGGGACCCACTCGTCGACGTCCGCCGTCACCCCGGCCTCCGCGGCGAACGGCAGCGCGATGACCTGGGCGCCGAAACGCGGGTCGGAGAGCCGTTCGAAGGCCGCCTGCTCGCTCACGATCGGCACGTCGCCGAGGTCCACGAGATCGGCCAGCGGCCCGTAGGCGCTGACGATGCCGTCCGTCGAGAGCTCGAGGGTCCACGCCTGGTCGACGCGCTGCCCGTCGACGACCGGCCACGCCTGGGCGCTGCGCGTGACCGCGCCCTCCCAGGTCTCGGCGCCGAACTCGTAGCCCGAGGGGTCCCGGCCCGTCGAACTCACGAGCGAACGCAGCGCGTCGATCGCGGCCTGCTCGCTCGGCAGGTCGCCGCTCGGTTCGCACGGCTCCTCACCGGTCTCGCAGCGCCACGGATCCCGGGTCGGGTCGAAGTACGAGAAGCTGAGCGTGCCGTCCAGCGAGACCCAGATGGAGGGAGCCGTGCCGTCGCGCGGGCCGACGCTCCATCCGCCGTCCGCCAGGGTGGGCGTGCCCTCGACGCCGAGCGCGTCGGCGAGCGCCGCGATGCGCGGCTCCGTCGAGCCGGTGCGCGCATCGAAGGCGTAGGCGGCCGCGGTCCCGGCGGTCGTCGACAGGCCGGACGAACTGAACTCGTTCCGGCCGAAGCCGTACGGGTACGACAGTCCCCTCGCGTCGGGCTCGGTGAGCGAGAGGTCGCCGCCCGCCGCGCCGGGAGCGCCGGCCTGCTCGGTCGTGCCGGCGCCTGCGCCCTGCAGCGACACCGGCGGCTCGGCGCCGCCTGCGAGGTTCACGGGATCGCCGACGGCCGCGCCGAGCCCGTAGCCGGCGGCCCCGACGACGAGGGCGGATGCCGCGGCGGCGGCCACGAGGCTCCATCGACGCCGGCGCGCCCGCGCCGCGTCGAGGTCCGCGACCGGGGCGTCCGGGGCCGCGGTCCCGGAGGAACCGATCGTCGCATCCGTCGTCCGCGAGATCACCTCGTCCGCGAATCCGTCACGGGGCTCGATGCCGGCCGCGGGATCGGCCGCGCGCAGCCGCTCCAGCGGGTCGCGCTGCTCGTCGCTCATGTCGCCTCACCCTCTCGTGGCATCCGGTCTCCCTCTGCCTATGTCACCGACGGACCGGACCTTGCACCGCTAGAACGACAGGCGGTCGCCCCACGCCTCGCGGAGGCGCTTGCGGGCCCGGGAGAGCGCGGCATCCGCCCCCGATCGGGAGATCCCGAGCACCTGCCCGAGCTCCTCGCCGTCCAGGCCCTCCCAGGCGTGCAGGAGCAGGATGCGGCGATCGCGCTCGCCCACGCTCAGGAGCGCACCGCGCAGCTCGGCGTCGAAGAGCGCGCTGAGCTCCGGATCGGCGCGCACGCGCGCCTCGCCCGCTTCGGGGACGTCGTCGACCGGGAGGTCGACGACCTTGCGACGGTGGTTGGCGAGCGTGAACCCCGCCGTGCGGTAGAGCCATGGCAGCACCGCGTCGCGCGGCACGTCGTCGCGCCGCCGCCACGCCGTCGCGAACACCTCCGCGGCGAGGTCCTCCGCGTCCTGGCGCGGTCCCCGGCGTGCGAAGTACTTCACGATGGCGGTGGAGTGCTCGCGCACCACCTGCGTGAACCAGGCGAGGTCGTCCGCCGCCGGCACGGGTGGTTCGGCGCGCTCGGGCATCGGAACCCCCCGGGTCGTCTCGGCGGCGGCGTCGGTGCTGGCGATCCTCACACCGTGCTTGTGTCGGGCGTGTGCCGAGTCTTGCACGGGAGCGGCCGGCGAATGGTCACGGCTCGGGAGCGATCCCGCGGCGGGCGGCCGCCGGCCTCAGGGGTCAGACCGTCCAGCTCAGGCCCGTCTTCTCCTCCGAGACGGCCCAGAGTTCGGCGGCCATGCCCTCGTCCAGGGCGAACTCCTCCAGGGGGCACTCGCCCACGGGCCCGACCATCGCGAATCGGGTCGGACCGTAGTACTTCGCGGGCTCCAGTCCGTCTTCCGTGGCGCACATGACCTCGGGCCAGGACCCCTTCTCGGCGGACTGGGCGAAGATCGAGAGCACGGACCAGAGTCCCTTCTGGAAGGTGCTCGCCGTGTCCTGCAGCAGGTTGGTGCGTGATGCACCCGGATGGCAGACCTGCACCTGGACGCTCCTGCCGGCGGCGCTGACGCGGCGCTGGAGCTCGTAGCCGAACATCATCTGCGCCAGCTTGCTCTGCGCGTAGGAGTTCCACGGTGTGTAGTTGCCATCGAAGTCCAGGTCCTCGAACTGGATCCGCTGCTCGCCCATCCGGTAGCCGTTGCTCCCGACGACCACGATGCGGCCCTGCGACTCGTCGATCCGCTCGAACAGCAGCCCCGACAGCAGGAAGTGCCCGAAGTGGTTCACGCCGAGCTGGCTCTCGAAGCCGTCCGCGGTGAACTGCTGCGTCGCCACCTGCGCGATCGCGGCGTTGCAGATGAGGGCGTCGATCCGCGGGACCTGCGCCAGCACCTCCGCGGCCGCCTGCCGCACCGAGTCCAGCACCGCCAGGTCCATCCGGATGGCCGTCACGGCGGCGTCCGCGCCGAACTCCTGCTTCAGGTTCGCGATCACCGCGGCGGACTTCCCGGCGTTGCGGTTCAGCATCACGACGCGCGCGCCCTTCGACAGCAGGATGCGCGTGGCCTCGAGGCCCGCGCCGCTGGTGGTACCCGTGATGACGTAGGTCTTCCCGTCGAGGGAGCCGAGTCGCGCCGGGGTCCAGCCCGTCGCGCCGTGGGTTCGTTCGATCGTCATGTGTTCAGACTCCTTGCTCTGGTGTGTCGGAAACGACCGTACGTCTCCTACTCGGTCACTACCAGACCGAAAACTCGCGAAAACATGCCTATTCGTATCTATCGCGCTTCGAATAGTCGGTCATGATATGTTCGCGACATGAGCAGGGAGCAGATCCGCCGTCTGGTCGAGGACCACGTCGGCGACCGCGGCATGGTCGACATCGGGGTGGAGGGCGTCGGACTCTTCCGGGTCGGCGAATCGGTGCGGTGCTCACCGGCGGTGTACGAACCCACGCTGGTGGCCGTCGTGAGCGGGGCCAAGGAAGTGATCATGGACGGCACGTCGTACGTGTACGACCGCAGCCGGTACCTGTGCTGCGCCCTGTCGATGCCGGTCGAGGCCGGGACCCCCACGGCGTCCCCCGACGATCCGCTGGTGGGGGTGCAGATCGCGCTCGACCCGCGTGTGATGAGCGAACTGTCGCGCGAGATCGACGTCGCACCGGGTGCCGTCCGGGAACGCCGGAGCGGCGCACTCCCGCCGGGGTGGGCCCTGGCCCGGTGGGACGACGAGTTCACCGAGGCGCTGCTCCGGCTGGTGCAGCTCGCGGACCGCCCCGCCGACGCCGCCGTGCTCGGCGAGGGCCGCCTCCGCGAGGTGTACTACGCCCTGCTGAAGGGTGAGGCCGGGCCCGCGGCTCGGCGCGCCTTCGGAATGGGCAACGAGATCGCCAGGGTGATCGAGCGGGTGTCGGCGCACCTGGACGAGCCGGTCACGATCGACGACATGGCCGCCCAAGTGGGGATGAGCCGGGCGGTGTTCCACCGCAGGTTCAAGGAGGCCACCGCGATGTCGCCCCTGCAGTTCGTCAAGGCGATCCGACTGAACACCGCCGCGATGCGGATGGCCGGGGGCATGACCGTGAACGAGGCGGCCATGGAGGTCGGCTACGCGAGCGCGTCCCAGTTCAGCCGCGAGTTCAAGCGCACGTACGGGCAGTCCCCCAAGCAGTGGAGCCGCACCATGCAGCCGCTCCCCGCGGGCGTGATCTGACCCGCGTCTGCTCGGGCTCGACGTCGCCGCGCCATCCCCTGTATGGGGTCCTTTCCGTGGGGAGACCGCGGTCGTAGCGTTGCGATGTTCCACGCATGGCCGTTCGGTCGGTGGGAAGGAGCGCCCTGATGCGCAAGACATTGCGGAACTCGGTACGGATCGTCATCGCGACGGGGGCGATCGGCGTCCTGCTCCTCGCCGCTGGGGCCGCGGTCGCTGCTCCGGGCGGCAAGGCCGGCGGCAGCGCCGGCGGCAACGGATGGCCCGTGGCCGGCGGCGACCGGCAGGACACGCGGTACGCGGCATCCGAGCGGAGGATCTCGGCGCTGAACGTCCACACCCTCGCTCCCGAGTGGGTCTTCACCACCGAGGGGGATGTCACGGCCACACCTGCCGTCGACGCCACGCGGGTCTACGTCCCCGACTGGGAGGGCAACCTGTACGCCGTCGACCGCGCCACCGGGGAACAGGTGTGGGCCACGGAGATCGGGTCGTACACCGGGCTCGCGGGCGACCTCGCGATCGCGACGCCGGCGGTCACCGACAGCGCCCTGGTCTTCGGGGACGTCGGCCCCTTCGGCCTCGGCGGCGGCGCGGTGATGGCGGTCGACAAGTCGACGGGCGAACTGCTGTGGAAGACGCAGGTCGAGGACCATGCCGCCGCGACGATCACGCAGTCCGCGACCGTGTTCGACGGGGTCGTCTACGTCGGCACCGACTCGACGGAGGACTTCCTCGCCGCAGCGCTCCCGGGTTACGACTGCTGCAGCTTCCGCGGCAGCCTCGCGGCGCTCGACCTCGCCACCGGTGCGATGCTCTGGAAGACGTTCTTCGCGCCCGAGGGATATCCCGGCGTCGCACTCGTGGGCGACTCGCCCGCGATCGACGCGAAGCGCAAGTCGGTCTACGTCGCGACGGGGAGCAACTACGACCTTCCCGACTTCGTGCTCGACTGCGTGGCGGCGGCCGGCTCCGACGAGAACGCCCAACGTGCGTGCATGGATCCCGCCGACCACTTCGACTCCATCGTCGCCGTCGACCTGCAGACGGGTCGGATCACGTGGGTCACCCGGACGCAGCCGTATGACGCCTGGAACTTCGCATGCATCCCCGGCCTGGGCAACGCCGAGAACTGCC
Organism: Agromyces litoreus; assembly: GCF_040496015.1. Classification (NCBI taxonomy): domain Bacteria; kingdom Bacillati; phylum Actinomycetota; class Actinomycetes; order Micrococcales; family Microbacteriaceae; genus Agromyces; species Agromyces litoreus. The sequence goes on along the minus strand of NZ_JBEPKA010000004.1, from coordinate 106,475 downwards.
CCGAACCGGCCGGCCGCGGCTACGACTTCGCGCAGGCGCCGATGCTCGCGACGGCGAAGACCAGTCGCACCAGGAACATCGAGTTCGTGGGCGCGGGTCAGGAGAGCGGGAAGTTCTGGGCGCTCGATCCCGCGTCCGGGCAGATCAGATGGGTATCCCAGGCCGGTCCCGGCGGCACGTTCGGTGGCCTGGGGCAGGGCTCGGCGACCGACGGGTCGCGGGTGTACACCGCGAACGCCAACAGCAACCTGATCGACTACCTCGGCAGCACGGACGGCGTGTGGAGCGCGCTCGACGCCGTGACGGGCGAGGTCCGCTGGCAGACGAGGCCCCCGCACGGCGGCTCCACGCTCGGTCCGGTCACGGCGGCCAACGGCGTCGTCTTCGGATGCGCGCTCGATCCGCAGGGCTACATGTACGCGATGGACGCCGCGACCGGCGTGGTGCTCTGGGAGTTCGCGAGCGGCGGGTCCTGCGTGTCAGGTGCGGCGATCTCGAACGGGAACGTCTACTGGGGCTCCGGCTACCGCGACCTCGGCGTGGGCTCCGGCTTCACGACGCAGAACAACAAGCTGTACGCGTTCGGTCTCAATTGAGTTCGGAGTCCGGCACCGGTCGGTATTTCACGGCGTGAAGGGAACGCACATGGCCATCACGGTGATCGTCGAACTGAAGGCGCATCGCGGTCGACGTGACGAACTCCGGGCCTGGATGGACGGTCTCGTCGCGGAGCACGGGTCGGATCAGGTCGGGTTCCTCGGCAGCGCCCGGTACGAGGTGGTCGACGACCCTGACACGCTGGTCGAGATCGCCGAGTGGGAATCGGCCGAGGCCCGCGCAGCGCACATGGCGGAGGCCGCGAAGACCGGCGAGTACGCTCCACTCGCCGACTTCCTGGCCGCGCCGTTCCGGGCGACCGTCGTCCGCAGACTCGAGTAGGCGACGGCACGCGGCCGGAGCCGATCAGACATTGAAGCGGAACTCCACCGGATTGCGTCAGAGTTAGGCATCAAAAGTCGGTATCTACGAGACCCAGCTCCTGCCACTTGGATGCCGCCTCAGCTGGCGGCAGCCATTCGAACTCGAACCTACGCGGCGGCCCAGGGACAGAACCGGCAAATCGCTTTCCTAAGATCCGCTGCTCGCTCGGGACACTAGGCCCGTGATGCTGGAGGTAGCCAGCATCGAGCTCACGAACTGTCCACCAGTCGGGCCCGTAATCTTCGAACGAACTCTCCTTGAGCCCGTCGACCCACACAATGACGAACCACGGCCATAACTGAGCTGATGGGAAACTCATCTTGCCGACGATGCTTGCGAGATAGCCCTCGAGTTCTCCGTCGACCCGCAGCGTCCCCAACCCGTGATCGTATGACCGTAGCTCCGGGTCGGGAAGCACATACGCCGACGTCGCCTGCTTCTTGCCGCGACCCATCGCACCATTATGCGGCGTGGAAGACGCCGCGATGAGGATCGTGCCAGTGAAAAGGCGATGGAGCGCTACACGTTGAAGCGGAACTCCACCGGATTGCGTCAGAGTTAGGCATCAAAAGTCGGTATCTACGAGACCCAGCTCCTGCCACTTGGATGCCGCCTCAGCTGGCGGCAGCCATTCGAACTCGAACCTACGCGGCGGCCCAGGGACAGAACCGGCAAATCGCTTTCCTAAGATCCGCTGCTCGCTCGGGACACTAGGCCCGTGATGCTGGAGGTAGCCAGCATCGAGCTCACGAACTGTCCACCAGTCGGGCCCGTAATCTTCGAACGAACTCTCCTTGAGCCCGTCGACCCACACAATGACGAACCACGGCCATAACTGAGCTGATGGGAAACTCATCTTGCCGACGATGCTTGCGAGATAGCCCTCGAGTTCTCCGTCGACCCGCAGCGTCCCCAACCCGTGATCGTATGACCGTAGCTCCGGGTCGGGAAGCACATACGCCGACGTCGCCTGCTTCTTGCCGCGACCCATCGCACCATTATGCGGCGTGGAAGACGCCGCGATGAGGATCGTGCCAGTGAAAAGGCGATGGAGCGCTACACGTTGAAGCGGAACTCCACGACGTCGCCGTCCTGCATCACGTAGTCCTTGCCCTCCATGCGGGCCTTGCCCTTCGCGCGCGCCTCGGCGACCGACCCCGTCTCGACGAGGTCGTCGAACGAGATGACCTCGGCCTTGATGAAGCCCTTCTCGAAGTCGGTGTGGATCACGCCGGCCGCCTGCGGAGCCTTGTCGCCCTTGCGGATGGTCCAGGCGCGCGACTCCTTGGGACCGGCCGTCAGGTAGGTCTGCAGGCCGAGCGTGTCGAATCCGACGCGGGCGAGCTGGTCGAGGCCCGACTCCTCCTGGCCGGTCGAGGCGAGCAGCTCCGCCGCGTCCTCGGGGTCGAGGTCGATCAGCTCCGACTCGATCTTCGCGTCGAGGAAGACCGCCTCGGCGGGAGCGACCAGGGCGGCGAGCTCGGCTTTCTTCGCGGCATCCGTCAGCACCGCCTCGTCGACGTTGAAGACGTAGATGAAGGGCTTGGCGGTCAGCAGGCCGAGCTCGGCGATCGGCGCGAGGTCGACCTTCGACGCCGACAGCGGGGTGCCCTTCTGCAGTTCCTCCTGCGCCTCCGTGGCGGTGGCGAGCACGGACGGGTCGAGCTTCTTGCCCTTGACCTCCTTCTCGTAGCGCGTGATCGCGCGCTCGAGGGTCTCGAGGTCGGCGAGGATCAGCTCGGCGTTGATCGTCTCCATGTCGTTCTTCGGGTCGACCCTGCCGTCGACGTGCACGACGTCGGAGTCCTCGAAGCCGCGCACGACCTGCGCGATCGCATCGGCCTCGCGGATGTTGGCGAGGAACTTGTTGCCGAGGCCCTCGCCCTCGGAGGCGCCCTTCACGATGCCGGCGATGTCGACGAACGAGACGGCCGCGGGCAGGATGCGCTCGGAGCCGAAGATGCCGGCGAGCACCTCGAGGCGCGGGTCGGGCAGGTTCACCACGCCCACGTTCGGCTCGATGGTCGCGAACGGGTAGTTCGCCGCGAGCACGGTGTTCTTGGTGAGGGCGTTGAAGAGGGTCGACTTGCCGACGTTCGGGAGCCCGACGATTCCGATGGTGAGTGCCACGGGCGTCCATCGTACCCGCCGACGCCCGAGTGACGGATGCCGCGGTCAGGGCGCCCCCTGAAATCGGGGCCGATCGCTGGCCGTGGCCGCGTCCGGCGCAATATGCTCCGAACGAGAGCATCACTCAGTTGTTCGTGATCCGGGGAGGGGACCGGACATGGATGTCATGGTGATCGACGCCGGAGTCGGCGTCATCCCGCCGCTGCCCGCGGACGACGCCGACGCGGTCGAGGCCGCGGCGGTCGACGGGGCGCGACTGCTCGGCTGCTGGCGGCTGCCACGGCAGGACCCGCGCCCGGCACGGCGCACGCTCGAGGTGCGCTTCCCCGCATCCGCCTCGGACATCGACCTCGATCTCGTCGGCGTCCGGCTGCGCGACGAACACCGCGCCGGCGTCCTCCGCCTCCTCGACCTGCCGCACGAACTCGAGGAGGGTCGCCTCGGTCGGGTCCTCCACCTGCGGATCCCGAGCGGGATCGCCGTCCTCGCGCTGCTCGTGTTCGAGACCGTGCGCGCCCTCGAGGCTGCGGCACCGCAACCGCAGGGGCCGCCGCGCATGGAAGGGCCGGAAGACGCCGAGGAGGCGACCGACGAGGCGACCGACGAGGATGCCGGACGCGCCGAGCACGCCGACGGCGAGGACGGCGCCGCCGCACCCCCGCGGCCCCGCACGCGACACCTTCCGCCCGCCCGCCGTGGCCCGGTCTTCGGCATGGGCGAGGAACCGGCGGAGGCCGCACCGCCCCCGCCGCCGGCCGCCCCGTCGCCACCACCGCCGCCGGTCGGGGCCGCACCTCCCGAGGCCGAGCCCCCACCCGAGGCGGCGCCGGTGCCCGGCACCCCTGACCGAGCCGAACCCACGCCGGGCCCTGCCCGCCCCACGATCGCCCACCTCCTCGGCGAGATGCCCGAGCACGTGCGCGTGGAGGTGCCCTTCGCCGTCCGCTTCGGGCTCTCCCGGCGCCGCATCGACGCGTCGCCGGGGCACACCGCGGATCGCACGGTCATCCCCGACCTCGACGCCGCCCGGCCGGTGACCGTCACGATCGTGCCGCGCGGGTTCCGGATGGCGGCGGACGAGCCGCGCACGGTCGAGCTCAGCCTGCCGGAGGACGACCGGGTCGCCTGGCACGAGTTCACGCTCGTCGCCCCCCGGCCGGGCCGCGGAGAGGTCGCCCTCGTCGTGCGGCAGGGCGGCGACCTGCCGCTCGCGACGCTGCGGCTCACGGCGATCGCCTCCGCCGTCGACGATACCGCGGACGCACCCAGGTCGGGCGTCGCCGCCGTGACCCGTCCCGACCCCGAGCTGCAGGCGCTTCCCACCATCCGCATCGACGAGGAGTTCGTCGACGGGACCTCGACCCTCGCCATCCGCGCCACGGTGGGCGACGAGTCCGCCGAGGGACAGGTGCGCCTGCGCGACAAGCGCGCCTACGTCGCCCGCACCTACCGCCTGATCGACGGCATCCGCGAGCAGCTCCGCACCACGCGCGACACCGCCGCGCGGGGCCGGATCGCCGCACGGCAGCTCGGCGCCCTCGGCCGCACGATGGCCCGCGACCTGCTCCCGCCGAACGTGCGCGCGCTGCTGTGGGCGCACCGCACCGAGCTCGACGGGCTCCTGCTGCAGACGACCGGGGAGGTCGACCTGCCGTGGGAGATCGTGCACCTCGTGCCGCCGGACGGGATCGACCCGGCCGATGCCGTGGTCGACGAGGACGCGGACGACGAGCTGTTCCTCAGCCGGCTCGGACTCACGCGCTGGGTGTACGGCACCGCGCACCCCACCGAGATCCGCGTCGCTCACGGCAACGCGCGCGTCATCTGCCCCGAGTACCGCCTCGCGCGTTTCCGGCTGACCGCGACGGCCGAGGAACGGCGCCTGCTCGAGGACCGGCTGCAGGCCGCGCTCGTGCAGCCGGAGGACGCCGGCGGCATCAGCGCGGTCGTGCAGGCCGGCTTCGACCTGCTGCACTTCGCGGGGCACGGGCACTGGAGCTCCGCCGATCCGCCGACGCAGGAGCTCATCCTCGCCGAGTACGACGCGCAGGTGCCGGCGCCGGAGTGGTTCTACTCGGATGAGGAGCTGCGCACCGACCTGCCCGACCTCGGCGTCATCGAGGAGGACGCGTCGGGGCCGTTCGTCTTCCTCAACGCGTGCGACCTCGGGCGACTGCCCGCGACCGACCGCTCGCTGGGCGGCTTCCCCGAGGCCTTCCTCCGGGGCGGCGCCGCCGCGTTCGTGGGCTGCTCGTGGTCGGTCGGCGACGACCCGGCGGGAAGCTTCGTCCGTGCGTTCTACGCCGCGCTCGTCGACGGCGCCGACATCTCCGAGGCGACCCGCCGTGGCCGCCGGGCGGCCGCATCCGCCGCCGACGCCACCGATCTCGCGTTCGCCGTCTACGCCCACCCGCGCGCGCGGCTGCACCTGACCTGACCCGATCCCTCGTCCGAGCATCCATCGGCCGCCCCGCGGCCCCGAACCGGAAGGAACGCACCATGGCCACCACCCGCCCACCCGGAGTCAGCCCGGACCTGCGGGCCACGGCGCCGCGCGCTGCCGGCCGCACCTTCACCGCGGCCGAGCTCGAGGCGCTCCGTCCGCACGTGATCCTGCTCGAGGACGGCGCGCTCTCGGACCGCCAGGTCGACGCACCTGCGAGCGTCGCCGAGTTCACGACCACCGCGCATGACATCGAGGAGATCTTCCGCACGCACCTGCCCGCCTTCCTCGAGGAGCATCGGCCGGGCAACGTGCCGATCGTCGTCTACGCGCACGGCGGGCTGGTCGACCGCGCCTCGGGGTTCGAGATCGCCTGGCAGCAGGTCGACTGGTGGAAGGCCAACGGCATCTACCCGATCCACATCGTCTGGCAGACCGCGTTCGGCACGGCGCTGTGGGACGCGCTCGGGCGGTGGGCGAAGGGGCGACGCGGCTGGGTCGACGAGGCCTGGGACGGGTTCCTCGAGACCGCGGCACGACTGCTCGGCGGCGGCGGGATCTGGAACGACATGAAGCTCGACGCGGCCGCCGCGTCGGTCGACGGCGGCGGGGCCGCGAAGCTCGCCGACGAACTCGCGGCGTTCATGAAGGATGCCGCGAACCGCGACCGCGTGACCGCGAACGCCGTCGGGCACAGCGCCGGCTCGATCTTCCACTCCTACTTCGTGCCGCGCGCGATCGACGCCGGCGTGCCCGAGTTCGAGCACGTCGACCTCCTGGCCCCCGCAGTCCGGATCGACACGTTCCGCACGAAGCTCGTGCCGCTCGTGGAGGACGGCCGCGTGCAGCACCTCGCGGTGTTCGAGATGGACGACCGGACCGAGCGCGACGACGACTGCAAGGTGTACCGCAAGTCGCTGCTCTACCTCGTGGCGGCGTCGTTCGAGCCGCAGAAGGACACCCCGATCCTCGGGATGCAGAAGTACCTGACCACCGACCCCGTGTGCGCGCGCCTGTTCACGGGCGCGCGGCCCCGATGCGACCTCGTGATCGCGCCCCGCGACAACCGGCGGCCCTCGGCGAGCGCGTCGACGTCCCACGGCGGCTTCGACAACGACGCCTCCACGATGGAGAGCGTGGCCATGCGCATCGGCCGCATCGCGGAGCGCGACCTGACTCGATTCCCCGGTGGCCTGCGGCACCGCGAGGTCGTGCCGTGGGAGGCCGACCTGGGCGTCGACGCGCCGGCGGTCGCGGCGAGGGACGCCACGACCGGCGCCGGCGTCACGCGCCGCGTGGCGCTGTGCATCGGGATCGACGAGTACCCGGACGACAACGACCGGCTCTCCGGCTGCGTCGCCGATGCCCGGCAGTGGGCCGAGGCGTTCCGCGGGCAGGGGTTCGACGTGACCGAGCTGACGGATGCCGCGGCCACGCGCGACGCGATCGTGATGGGCATCCTCGACCTCGTCGCGAACTCCTCGCCCGGCGACGTGCTCGCGGTGCAGTACTCCGGGCACGGGACCTTCGTGCCCGACCTGGACGGCGACGAGGACGACGGCGACGTCGCGAACGACGAGGCGCTCTGCCCCGTCGACTTCCGCGGCACGGGCCGGCTCGTCATCGACGACGACCTGGCGCGGATCTGGGACGTCATCCCCGAGGGCGTGAGCCTCACCGCGTTCTTCGACAGCTGCCACTCGGGATCGGCGAACCGCGCACCCGACGTGCCGCCTCCGCCCGAGGGCAGCCGGGCGCGCGTGGTGACGCTCACCCGGGCGGACCGCGAGGCGTACCGGGCGGACCGGGGCGCACCGGTGGAGGAGGACGGTGTCGGGCCGGTGCGGGCGGCCGCGGCCGCGGCGATCGCCGGCGCCGAGCTCCCCGCGACCGCTCCCGCGGGCCGCGCCGCCGGGCCGCGCCGCGAGGTGCTGCTGAGCGCCTGCCGGGCGACCGAGGTCGCGTGGGAGTCGAACGGGCACGGGGACTTCACGAGCCGGGCGGTCCCGCTGCTCGCCGCGAGCATCGGCTCGGTCTCGAACCGCGCGTTCGTCGACACGATCGTCGAGCAGTTCGGAGCGAACCGGCGCCAGACGCCCGAGTTCCACGGCGAGGACGTGCTCGGCGGGCGCCTGCTGCTCTCGCCCGCCACCGACCCGACCGCGGCGACCGGGGCCCCGGGCCCGGAGCCGGGGCAGGGACCTGCGCGCGGAACGGATCGTCGCACGGCGGCGATCGTGTCGATCCTGCGCGCGACGGCGGACCTCCTGGAGCAGGGCGACGGCTGACCGTCATCGGGGCTCACCCTGAGGCGGGCGCGCCCGGGCCGACGTACCGTCGATTCGGGCGCGCCCGCTGGGCGCCCCCGTGATGCATCCGGCGGACGCCGGCGAAGGGGGACGGCATGCTGCAGGATCGACGCGTCGTGGCGGAGACGGCCACTGCGGCGAGCCTGCAGGCCGAGCTCAGCCCGATCGTCCCCGTGGGGTCGACGGCGACCCTCGTGGTGCGTCTGGTCGCCTCCGACGAGCGCCCGGCGACGGGCGCCGCTCGGGGCGGTGCGACGGTGACCGTGACGGTCGTTCCTCGAGGCCTCCGCCTCGTGGTGGGCGTGCGACGCAGCCGCAGGGTGCGCATCCCGTCCCGCGGTGCGGTCGTGCTGCGGTTCCCGATGATCGCGACCGACCACGGCCCGGGCGAGGTGACGGTGCTCGCGCGGGGCGACGGCGAACCGCCGATGGCGACCGTCCGGCTCACGACGGAGGTGGTGGAGTCCGACGACCACGACCAGGCGGGACTCGCGCGCGCGACCGTTCCGCTCATGCCGGCGGACGCCGCGATCGGACGTCGGCCCACGCTCTGCGTGGAGGAGGAGACGTCGCGCGGCCGGTCGATCCTGCACCTGTCGCTCTCGGTCGGCGACGAGCGCCACGGCTGGCACGTCCGGCTCACCGATGCCCCGGCGTTCGCCGATCAGGTGCGCACGTCCATCGTGGAGGCCCGCGGCGCCGGCACGCACCCGCACCGACCCGACGCGGCGCACGAGATCGAGCACCGCCTTCGCGAGGTGGGTACCCGGCTCGCCGACCGGCTCCTCGACCGTCGCGCCCGCGACCTGCTCTGGCGCCGGCAGGACGACCTCGAGGGCATGGTGCTGCAGACCACCGGCGAGACGGCACTGCCGTGGGAGTTCATGGTCCTGCGCGGACACGGACGCCACCCCGCACCGACGGATCCCTTCCTCGGCGGGTTCGGCGTCGTCCGCTGGCTCACGGATGTCACCAACCCCGCATCGGTCCGACTCTCGTCCGGCCCGGAGGGGATGGCGCCGCCGCGCGATCCCACCGCCATCGCCTCGGCGTCCGTGGTGGCGCTCGGCGTGGGCGCCGGATCGGCCCAGGCCGGGGCGGCCCAGGCCATGCGCAACGGCGCGGGCGTCGTCGTGGAATGCGGTGGGCAGCCCGATGCCGCCGGGAGCGCGAAGTTCCTGGATGCGTTCGCGTCGGAGCTCGCGAGCGGTGCCCCGCTCGATCGGGCCTCGCGCCGTGCGCGCGAGACGGCGCGCGCGGCCGGGGATGCGTGCGCGCTCGGATACGCGGTCTACGGGCACCCCGACGCGCGGGCGGCCGCCTGAGCCGGGCCGACAGGGTCCGACCGCGAGGGGCCCGGCATCACCTGCGGACGGTGCGGAAGCAGTGCGTGACGTACGGCACCGCGAGCTCGTCGGCCCCGGCCAGGTCCGGGTGGGTGGAGAGCAGCGTCTCGACGGCGGCCACGACCGTGCGCTGCTCGTCCGGCGGCGACGTGAGCCAGTGGCTGCGTGATCGCACGAGGTCGAGGAACCGCGCCCGCGACATCCGCTCGACCCACCGGACCTGATGCTCGTCGAGCGGACCGAACGGGGCGCCCACGCGCGCCGACGACGCGAACGAGCTCGAGGCGTCGTACCGTTCGCCGATCAGCTCGCCGGCCTCCCGGAGCCACGGCGCCGCGGCCGTGTCCCGGGAGTTCCAGACCAGCCCGAGCACCCCGCCCCGGCGCAGCACCCGCGCGATCTCGGCGGTGGCGCGATCGCGCTCGAACCAGTGCCACGCCTGGCCGACGACGACCGCGTCGAAGGAGTCGTCCTCGACGGGCAGGTCCTCGGCGGTGCCGAGGATCCTGGGCACCCCGGGCACGCGCAGCTCGAGCTCCTCGAGCATCTCCTCGACCGGATCGACCGCCACGACGTCGAGGTCCAGCGCGACGAGCGACTCGGTGAGCCGGCCCGTCCCCGCCCCGAGGTCGAGCACGCGACGCGCGTCGCCGACGAGCCAGTCCACGGCCTCCACGGGGTAGCCCGGCCGGGCGGCGCCGTAGACCGCGGCCGCCGCTCCGAACGATCGGGCGCGCACCTCGCGGTCGGGCACGGCGCGGCGGGCGGGTTCCGCGGGGTCGGCGACGAGGCCGCCCAGCATGTCGTCGTCGCCGGCCATCGCGCCCTCCGCATCCCCTGGCGACATTCCACGCCACCGCGCCGCGCGCGTCAACCGCGCCACCGGGACGCCCGTCGGGCGCCTACGGGACGCGCCGGGGCGCTCCGCCGCCGACGTCGGCCGCCCGTGCGAGGATGCCCGCGTGCCAGTGAGCTTCACCGCGATCGACTTCGAGACCGCCAACCCCTCACCCGCGTCGGCGTGCTCGGTCGGACTCGTGAAGGTCGTCGACGGCCGGGTGGTGGCGCGCGAGCATCGGCTCATCCGGCCGCCGTTCCCGCACGGCGACTTCTCGCCCTGGAACGTGCGCATCCACGGCATCACCCCGGACCGCGTCGCGGACGCCGACGGGTGGGAGGTCCACCTGCCGTTCCTCCGGGCGTTCGCGGGCGACGACTGGCTCGTCGCGCACAACGCGGGCTTCGACACCGGCGTCATCCGCGCCACCAGCGAGGCGCTCGGGCTGCCGGTCCCCGACTTCCGGTACGTGTGCAGCCTGCAGGTCGCCCGGCGCACGTACCACCTCGACTCGTACCGACTGCCGTCGGCGGCCGCCGCCGCGGGGTTCGACGACTTCAGCCACCACGACGCGCTCGCCGACGCCGAGGCGTGCGCCGCGATCATCGTCCACGCCGCCGGGCGGCACGGCGTCGACGACCTCGAGCGACTCGCGCACGTCACGCGCGTGCGCGTCGGGGCGATCGGCGCGGCCGCCTCCCGCGAGCGCTCGTCGCAGCACGGCCCGATGGCGCTGCAGTAGCCGTTCCCTCCCCGTCACCGGCCCGCCGCGGCGCCTCGCCGGGGATGTCGGCGGACGCTGCCACACTGATCGCCATGGACATCCTCCTCCTCGTCATCGGGCTCGTCGTCGGCGGCGCGCTCGGCGCCCTGGTCATGCACGTCGTCATGCAGCGGTCCCGCCCAGACGAGGTGCCCTCGGAAGACCCGGCGCTCGTCGAGGCGCGCCACGAGCGCGCGATGCTCGAGCTGCGGGCGTCCGCCGAGTCCGAGCGGTCGCGCATGCTGGCCGAGCAGCAGGGCATGCAGGCGACGCTGCGAGCCGAGCTGGCCGCCGCCGAGGCCGCGGCCGCCGGGCTGCGCGAACAGCTCGAGCACCAGGGGGCTCAGCAGCGCGAGCTCGTCGAGCAGCAGCGCCGCGACCAGGCCGAGCGCACCGAGCGCGAACGACGCGAGAGCCAGGTGCTGCAGGCCCTGAGCCCGGTCCGCGAGACGCTCGCGACCATGCAGCGGAAGGTGTCCGAGCTCGAGCAGCAGCGCAGCGAGCAGTACGGTTCGCTCGCCGAGCAGCTCAAGCGCGCACAGCTCTCCGACGCCGAGCTCCGGGCCACGACCGAGTCGCTCGCGAGCGCGCTGCGCAACAACAGCACGCGCGGCGTCTGGGGCGAGACGCAGCTGCGCCGCGTCGTCGAGGCCGCGGGCCTGCTGAACCACGTCGACTTCAGCGAGCAGACGCAGGTCACGACGGATTCTGGGCGCGGTCGCCCCGACATGGTCGTGCACCTGCCCGGGGGCAAGTACATCCCGCTCGACTCGAAGGTGCCGCTCGGCGACTACCTCGAGGCGTCGACGATCCCCGAGACCGCGACCGGCGAGGAGGGGGCCCGGCGCAAGGGCCTCATCGACAAGCACGTGAAGGCGATGCGCTCGCACATCGACGCCCTCGGCAAGAAGAGCTACTGGGAGGGCCTCGACGCCAGCCCCGAGTTCGTCATCGCGTTCATCCCGAACGAGTCGCTGCTCTCCGCGGCACTCGAGGCCGACGCCGGCCTCCTCAACTACGCGTTCGAGCGCCGCGTGGCCCTGGCCTCCCCGGTGAACCTGTTCGCCGTGCTGAAGACGATCGACTACGCGTGGCAGCAGCAGGCCGTCTCCGACGAGGCGAAGAAGCTGTTCGACCTCGGCAACACCCTGTACCAGCGCATCGGGGTCCTCACGGGTCACGCGGACTCGCTCCGCAAGGCGATCGAGCGGACCGTCGAGAGCTACAACAAGTTCGCCAGCTCGCTCGAGTCGCGCGTGCTCGTGACCGCACGGCAGTTCCCCGGCATCAACGAGACGAAGCTCTCGCTCGTCGCGGAGCCCGAGCCGATCCACGAGGCGCCCCGCCGGCTCTCCGCACCGGAATTCACCGACGAGCCCGCGCCGGGCGCGGCGGATGCTCGGCCTGACGACGACGCGGCCGCACCCGAGGCGAACGACGCCACCGGATTCGAACTCGAGATCGAGGCCGACTTCGATGGCGCGGACCTCGACGAGCACATCCGCCGGTCCGCCTCGAACTGACTCAGTCCACCAGCACGCTCAGGACGTTGCCGGCGGGATCGCGGAACCACGCGATGTCCGGTCCGTCGCCTGACGTCGAGCCGCGGTTGATGCCGCGCTCGTCGGTGCCGTACGACTCCTCGCCCGAGTAGATCTTCGTCACCACGCCGGCGGCGTTCAGGTCGTCGACCGCCCGGTCGATGTCGTCGACCACCAGGTTGAGCATCGTGTAGCGCGCGGGCTCGTGCGCCGGGCTCGGGTACACCAGCACTCCCTGGCCCGATGGCAACCGGACGGTGATCCCGCCCGCTCCCGGTGCATCCTCCACCTCGAGCCCGAGGGTGGCCCCGTAGAACTCCCGTGCCGCGCCGACGTCGTCGACGCTGAACCCCGGGAAGGCGTCTCGAATCGCGACCATGGTCGCTCCTTCCGTCGTCGACAGCCTTCCACCTCGGTGCGCGTGCCGTCACCGGGTTGCGTCGGGCGGCTCCCACGCGTCGTGAGGTTCGTCGACGGGCGACGCGAGGCCGGCCGCCGCCTCGGCACCGGTCACCGGAGTGGCGTCGAGCGGACCGTCGAGCGGATGCGCCAGTTCGTCCCGGCCCAGCCGCGCCCAGGCCAGCGTCACGACCGCGGCGACCGGTGGGACCAATCCGGCGATCAGGAAGGCCGGCGTGAGCCCCAGCCATTCGCCGACCGGGCCGGCGATCGCCATCGAGAGCGGCATCAGCGCGAGCGACACGAAGAAGTCCAGGCTCGAGACCCGGCCGAGCATCGCCGGTGGAACCCGTCGCTGCAGGAGCGTTCCCCAGACGACCTGCGCGCCGTCGAACATGAACCCGACCAGCAGCGCCGCGGCGATCATCACCCAGAGCCAGGACGTGAGGCCGATCACCGCGAAGGGCAGGCTGCCGAACCCCCATGCGAGGACCATGACCGTGAGGTAGCGACGGGGCAGCCGCATGGATGCGACGACGAGTGAGCCGAGCGCGCCGCCGATCCCGAACGCGCCGAGCACGATGGCGAACTCCCCCGGACCGCCGCCCGCTCGGTCGCGCACGGCGAACGGCAGGAGCACCTCGAGCGGCCCCATGATCGCGAGGACCAGCAGCACCGCGAACGCGAGCGTCGCGAACAGCCACCGGGTGCGAAGCAGGTAGGCGAACCCGTCGCGCAGGTCCGTCGCCATCCGCCGCACGGGATGCGACTCGGCGTCGTCGAGATCACGCCGCAGCGGCGTGGTGCGCATGAGTGCGAGCGCCCCGAGCGAAAGCGCCTGCAGACCGGCGACGGTGAGGAACGCGAGCCACGGGTCGCGCACCGAGATGAGCACGCTCGCGAGCGCCGGCCCCGCGGCGAACTGCGCCGCCGGACGCAGCGCCCCCTCCACTCCGTTGGCCGCGAGCAGCTGGTCGGCGGGCAGCAGCGCCGGCAACCACGCCGAGTACGCCGGGTAGAAGAAGCCGTCCGCGGCGCCGAGGAGGAACGAGAGCACCGCGAGCTGCCAGACCTCGAGGACCCCGCTCAGGGCGAGCAGCCCGGCACCGGTGAACACGATGACGCGCACCCCGCCGACGACGAGCAGGATGCGTCGCTGCGGCACGCGATCCGCCGCCACCCCGCCGACGAGCACCGCTGCGACGAGACCGAGTGCCGCCCCCACGGCGACGACCGACAGGTCGACGGGCGTGCCGCCGAGCGCGATGACCTGCCACGCGGCGGCGACGATCCACGCACCCGCCGACAGCAGTGACGCCGCGAGCGCGACGACGAGCAACCGGTACTGGCCGGATGCGAATGGTCTCAGCGCACGCGGCACGCGCCGCTCGGTGCTCACCGCACCAGTCTGCCGCGATCCCCGGACATCCTGGCCACCCGGCGCTCGCCGGGTCGTCGCCGCGCGATCAGCTCAGTCGTGGTCCGAGTCGAGCCACTTCTCGACGAGGTGGTCGGCCGTGACCCGTCGGATCGTGCCCGACTTGCCGCGCAGCACGATCGACTCGGTCCGGATGATGGGGCCCTTCTTGCGGACGCCGTCCACGAGCTCGCCGTCGGTGACGCCCGTGGCGACGAAGAACGTGTTGTCGCCCCGCACGAGGTCGTCGAGCTCGTAGACCTGGTCGCAGTCGAGCCCGGCGGCCTCGCCGCGAGCGCGCTCCTCGTCGTCCTTCGGGGCGAGCCGGCCCTGCATGAACCCGCCGAGCGCCTTGATCGCGCACGCGGTCGTGATGCCCTCGGGGCTGCCGCCGATGCCGACGCACATGTCGATGCGCGACTCGTAGCGCGCGGCGTTGATGCCGCCCGCGACGTCACCGTCGCTCATCAGGCGGGTGCCGGCGCCGGCCTCGCGGATCTCCTCGATCAGTCGGTCGTGACGCGGCCGGTTGAGGACGGCGACGCGCAGGTCGCTCACCTCGAGGCCCTTCGCCTTCGCGAGGGCGCGGAGGTTCTCGCCGATCGGACGGCGGATGTCGATGACGCCGTGGCCCGTGGCATCCGTGACGATCTTGTCCATGTAGAAGACCGACGACGCATCGAGCATCGTGCCGCGGTCGGAGACCGCGATCACCGAGAGCGCGTTGTGGCGCCCGGCGGCCGTGAGCGAGGTGCCGTCGATCGGATCGACCGCGATGTCGCAGGCGGGCCCGCGGCCGTTGCCGACGTGCTCGCCGTTGAAGAGCATGGGCGCCTCGTCCTTCTCGCCCTCGCCGATGACGACGACCCCATCGAAGTCGACGGTGCTGAGGAACGCGCGCATGGCGTCGACCGCGGCCCGGTCGGCGCCGATCTTGTCGCCGCGGCCGATCCACGGGTAGGAGCGGATGGACGCGGCCTCCGTCGCACGCACCAGCTCGAGCGCGATGTTGCGGTCGGGGTGCACGTAGAGGCGTTCGGACTCGTTGCTCGCCATCGAGGGTTCCTCCCGGAGATCGTGGATGCGGTCGCCCCGCGCGATCGGCGCGTTCGCGGCGTCACGTTCGAGCCTACTGACGGGACGACGCGAGCGGGCCGGAGCAGTCGCATGGAGCGATGAAAGTTCCGGGATTCTTAACGCGTCCGGCGCGCGCCCCGATCGGCTCGGCCCGCGGTCACCCGAGCCCCGCCGCTCCCAGCGCCCGACCATCGCCGACGCGCCAGGCCTCCCCCGGCGAGAGTCGGGCGCCCCCACCGAGGTCGCACGCCGTCACGGCGGCCAGGAACACGGCCGCGGGCGCGCCGCACAGGTCGTCGATCCCGAGGACGCGACCGAGCGGGATCCCCGCGGCGGCGACCCGCTCGGACTCCTCCGCCGACTGGGGGGCGAGTCGCGCCTGCATCGAGCCCCCCAGTGCGCGCACCGCGGCGGACGTGAGCACCCCCTCGGGCGCGCCGCCGATGCCGGCCACGAGGTCGAGCCCGCCGTCGGCGCGCGCCGCGCGCAGGCACCGCTCCACGTCGCCGTGCACGAAGCGCTCGACCTGGGCGCCCGCCGCCTCCGCAGCGTCGGCGAGCATGGCGTTGCGCGGTCGATCCTGCACGGCGACCCGGACGCGATCGACCGGTACGCCGCGGGCGGCCGCGATCACGGCGACCGCCTCCCGGATCGGCGCGTCGATCTCGAGGCCGTGCACGTGGGAGACCAGCTTCGCCATGTAGTGCGCCGGCCCGATCTCGGCGAACGCGTCGCGCGGCGCCACCGCGAGCACAGCCATGGCCCCGGGCTGACCGGCCGCGGCGAGGCTCGTGCCGTCGACCGGGTCGACCGCGAGGTCGAGCGCCGGCCCGGCGCCCGTGCCGAAGCGCTCGCCGAGGTGGAGCATCGGCGCGTCGTCCTTCTCGCCCTCCCCCACGACCACGCGTCCGTCGACGGGCACGTCGGCGAGCGCGGCGCGCATCGCCGCGACGGCCACGGCGTCGACCGCGTCACGATCGTCGCCGCCGACCAGCGGCATGGCGGCGAGCGCGGCGGCACGGGTCGCCTCCGCGAAGCGGACGGCGAGGGGGTGCTCATCGAGCGGAAGCATCGTCATGCCGACCATCCTCCCCGCTGCCGCGGCATCCGTCACCGCACCTGAGGCCGACTCGGCACCTCGCTAGACTCGTGCCGATCCCACTCTCTTCCGAAGGAGCAAGGTATGCCCATCGCAACGCCCGAGCAGTACGCGGAGATGCTCGACACCGCCAAGGCCAAGGGTTTCGCCTTCCCGGCGATCAACGTCTCGAGCTCGCAGACGCTGAACGCGGTGCTCCAGGGTCTCTCCGAGGCCGGCTCCGACGGCATCATCCAGGTGACCACGGGCGGCGCCGACTACTTCGCCGGCCACACCGTCAAGGCCCGCGCCGCCGGCGCCCTCGCCTTCGCCCGGTTCGCGCACGAGGTCGCGAAGGCCTACCCGGTCACGGTCGCGCTGCACACCGACCACTGCCCGAAGAACGCGCTCGACGACTTCGTGTACCCGCTCATCGCGGCCTCCGAGGAAGAGGTCAAGGCCGGTCGCGACCCCATCTTCCAGTCGCACATGTGGGACGGCTCGGCCGTGCCGCTCGAGGAGAACCTCGAGATCGCGAAGGAGATCCTCCCGCGCATGAAGGCCATCAACGCCATCCTCGAGGTCGAGATCGGCGTCGTCGGCGGCGAGGAGGACGGCGTCCAGCACGAGGGCTCCAACGAGGCGCTCTACACGACGCTCAACGACGCCATCGCGGCGGTCGAGGCGCTCGGCCTCGGCGAGCAGGGCCGCTACATGGCCGCGCTCACCTTCGGCAACGTGCACGGCGTGTACAAGCCCGGCAACGTGAAGCTGCGCCCGGCGCTGCTGAAGGAGATCCAGGACGGCCTCGCCGAGAAGTACGGCACCGGCGCGAAGCCGCTCGACCTGGTGTTCCACGGCGGCTCGGGCTCGACCGACGAGGAGATCGCCGAGGCGGTCGCGAACGGCGTCGTGAAGATGAACATCGACACCGACACGCAGTACGCGTTCACCCGGTCGGTCGCCGGCTACATGTTCGGCAACTACGACGGCGTGCTCAAGGTCGACGGCGAGGTCGGCAACAAGAAGCAGTACGACCCGCGCGCGTGGGGCAAGGTGGCCGAGTCGGCCATGGCGGTCCGCGTCGGCGAGGCGACCAGCCAGCTCGGCTCCGCCGGCAACTCGATCTCGGCGTAGGGCGACGGATGGCGCAGGACGAGGCCGCTCGCGACGAGACCCCGGGGCAGCCGGCCGGCGACGCCGGCACCCCGCCCCGACCCGACGAGCGGCCCCGTCCGCGCTACGGCGAGTACGCGCCGGAGGGCTGGTCGTGGCAGCCCCCGGCCGATGATCGGGCGGATGCCGCGGCGGCCGCCCCCGCACCGCCGCCCCCGCCTGCGGCGACCGCTCCTCGGAGCGACGACGCCGCGGCGGCCGCGGCGCGCGCCCCGCGCACGACGGACCGGTTCTTCACGATCCTGCTGCTCGCCATCGGCGCCGTGGGCGCCTGGAACACCTCGGCGAGCCTGCAGCAGCTGCCCGGCGCCATCCAGGCGCTCTACACCGACCAGGGCATCGGCACCTACACGCCGCAGCCGTGGCTGTCGACGCTCACGTTCGTCGGGACGGTGTTCATGCTCGCGCTCTACGCGACGATCCTCGGATGGGCCATCCTCCGCCTGCGCGCCCGGAAGGTGGCCTTCTGGGTCCCGCTCGTCGGCGGCGTCGTCGCGTTCCTCGCGATGATGGTGCTGAGCGCCGTCGTCTTCCTCACCGACCCGACGTTCCAGGCGTACGTGCAGGGCCTCGCAGGCTGAGCCTGCGGCGCCCGGCGCCGGGTTCCCCCCCCCCCCCCCCGGCGCGTCAGGCCTGCGCGGCCCGCGTGCGCCCGCCGAGGGCGCGCGCGTCGCGGTTGCCGGCGAGGTCCTTGCGGAGCTCCTTGGGCAGGGAGAACATCAGGTCCTCCTCCGCCGTCTTGACCTCCTCGACGTCGGCGAAGCCGGCGTCCTCCAGCTCGAGCAGGACCTCCTTCACGAGGCCCTCCGGCACCGAGGCGCCGCTGGTCACGCCGACCGTGCGCACGCCGTCGAGCCACTCCTGCCTGACCTCGGTCGAGTAGTCCACCCGGTAGGCGGCCTTGGCGCCGTACTCCAGCGCGACCTCGACGAGGCGCACGCTGTTCGACGAGTTCGCCGAACCGACGACGATCACGAGGTCGGCGCCCTGCGCCACCTTCTTGATCGCGACCTGGCGGTTCTGCGTGGCGTAGCAGATGTCGTCCGAGGGCGGGTCCTGCAGGTTCGGGAAGCGCTCGCGCAGTCGGCGCACGGTCTCCATCGTCTCGTCGACGGAGAGCGTGGTCTGCGAGAGCCACACGACCTTGTCGGGGTCGCGGACCTCGATGTTCGGCACGTCGTCGGGGCTGTTCACGAGCGTGACGTGGTCGGGCGCCTCGCCCGCCGTGCCCTCGACCTCCTCGTGGCCCTCGTGGCCGATGAGCAGGATCTCGTAGTCGTCGCGCGCGAAGCGCACGGCCTCGCGGTGCACCTTGGTCACGAGCGGGCACGTGGCGTCGATCGCGTGCAGCCCGCGCTCCGAGGCCGAGTTCACGACCGCCGGCGAGACGCCGTGGGCGCTGAAGACGACGTGGGCGCCCTCCGGCACCTCGTCGACCTCCTCCACGAAGATCGCGCCGCGCTTCTCGAGCTCGGTCACGACGTGGATGTTGTGCACGATCTGCTTGCGCACGTACACCGGCGCGCCGTAGTGGTCGAGGGCCTTCTCGACCGCGATCACCGCCCGGTCCACGCCCGCGCAGTAGCCTCGCGGCGCCGCGAGCAGCACCTTCTTCGGCCCCTCTGCGGGGATATCCTTGAGCCGGCCGCGCACGCTCGGAATCCGAGGCATGCCGAGGTCGATCCGCGGGGCATCCGTCAAGCTCGTCACGGCTGCCATCCTACGCGGGCCGAGAGGACGGGCTGCTGGGAGGCGCATGCCACAGGGTCCCACCACCCGCGAGACGCCGTGGTCGGTGTCGATGCTGTCGGGCAAGCTCAAGGAGTACCTCGACCGCCTCGGCACCGTCTGGATCGAGGGCGAGATCACCCAGTGGGGGGTGTCGGCCGGGAACGTCTACGGCAAGCTCAAGGACCTCGAGGCTGACGCCACGGTGTCCTTCACCGTGTGGTCGTCGACCCGCGCCAAGCTGACCGAGCAGTTCAAGGCCGGCGATCACGCGGTGGCCCTCGTCAAGCCCAACTGGTGGGTCCGCGGCGGCTCCCTCACGATGCAGGTGTTCGACCTGCGGCACGTGGGCCTCGGCGACCTGCTCGAGCGGCTCGAGCGGCTCAGGGCGCAGCTCGCGGCCGAGGGGCTGTTCGCAGCCGACCGCAAGCGCCCCCTCCCCTTCCTGCCCCGCGTGGTCGGCCTGGTGACGGCGCAGGGCAGCGACGCCGAACAGGACGTGCTGCGCAACGCGCGGCTGCGCTGGCCGGCGGTGGAGTTCCGACCGGCGTACGCGGCCGTGCAGGGCGACCGGTGCGCGCCAGAGGTGGTGGCCGCCATCCGCCGCCTCGACGCCGACCCCGAGGTCGAGATCATCATCGTGGCGCGCGGGGGCGGCGACTTCCAGAACCTGCTCGGCTTCAGCGACGAGCGCGTCGTGCGCGCCGCCGCCGCGGCCTCCACCCCGATCGTGAGCGCCATCGGCCACGAGGCCGACCGGCCGCTGCTCGACGAGGTGGCCGACCTCCGGGCGTCGACCCCGACGGATGCCGCGAAGCGCGTGGTCCCGGATGTCGCCGATGAGCTGGCGCGCGTGGGGCAGGCACGCTCGCGCCTGCGCACGAGGGTGACCACGCTGGTCGCGCACGAGGTCGACCGGCTCGGGCACCTGCGCTCGCGCCCGGCGCTCGCGGATCCGGGATGGATCCTCGACCGGCGCGCCGAGGACGTGACCCGCTGGGTGGCCCGCGGCACCGAGCTGGCGGAGCGCGCGGTCGAGCGGGCCGCGGTGCGCACCGCCGAGCTCCGATCGCAGCTGCGAGCCCTCTCGCCGCTCGCGACGCTGCAGCGCGGGTACGCGATCGTGCAGCGCGAGCACGACGGGGTCCTGACGAACCCCGACCAGGCGCCGGAGGGCACCGGGCTCAGGATCACGCTCGCAGAGGGGCGGCTGGCAGCGGTCTCGCGGGGAACGGACGGCGACGCCGAATAGAATGCCCTCCATGCCCGCACCCTCCCCCGACGTCGCCGAGCTCAGCTACGAGCAGGCCCGCGACGAGCTGGTCCGCGTCGTCACCGAGCTCGAGCAGGGATCCGCCACGCTCGAGCAGTCGCTCGCGCTGTGGGAGCGCGGCGAGGCGCTCGCGCAGCGGTGCGAGGAGTGGCTGATGGGCGCGAAGGCCCGCCTCGACGCGGCCCGCTCGGGTGCGACCGGCACCGCAGGGTCCTCGACGGGAGGTCCGGCCGCATCGGCGTCGTCCGATGCGGGCGACGCCGACGAGCTCGACCTCGACGGCGGCGAGGCCTGATGGCGCGCGCCCCGCGAGTGGTCGCCGAACTGGGCCGGCCCGAGACCCCCGAGGAGACGGCCGCGCGCCGGGCCGAGAACTCCCGCAAGCACCGGCAGCGCCAGACACTGCGCAACCTGCTCGGCTCGCTGTTCGCGTGCGTCGCCGCGGTCGCACTCATCGTGCTGCTCGTCCCGCGCAGCGACACCCCGATCGAGCGCGACATCGACGTCGCCGAGGTCGCCGCTCAGGCGCAGGTCGGCGTCGATGCCGAGCTGGCCGTGCCCGAACTGCCCGAGGGATGGCGCGCGAATGCCGCCGAGCTCCGGCAGAGCGAGACCGACGGCATCACCGCCTGGTACGCGGGCTACCTCACACCGAGCGACGAGTACGCCGGGATGTACCAGGGCCTCGGCGCCAACCCGACCTGGACGGCCGACCTGCTCAAGCGCACGATCGCGACGGGCGTGGTCACGGTCGGCGGGGTCGAGTGGACCGTCTACGACAACCGCGAGACCGACGCCGACGTCGGCAACGCACGCTACGGCCTCGTGACCGAGTCGGGGGACAGCACCTTCGTGCTGCTCGGCACCGCCTCGCCCGAGGAGTTCGAGACCCTGGCCGGCGCGATCGCGCCGGCCGTCGCCGCACAGCGCTGAGAGGAGCGGCCGTGAGCCAGCCCGCACCCGCACGACCGAGCACCCCCGCCGAGACCTGGCGCGAGCTGCGCGCCGGCAACGCGCGATTCGTCGCCGGCACGCCCCTGCATCCACGACAGGACGTCGATCGGCGCACCGAGCTCGCCGACCACCAGCGCCCGCTCGTCGCCATCTTCGGCTGCAGCGACTCGCGACTGTCGGCCGAGATCATCTTCGACATCGGCCTCGGGGATGCGTTCGTCGTGCGCAACGCCGGCCAGGTGCCGTCCGACTCGGTGCTCGGCTCGCTCGAGTACGCGGTCGGCGTGCTCGGCGTGCCGCTCGTGCTCGTGCTCGGCCACGACCAGTGCGGCGCCGTGCGCGCCGCGATCGACTCGCAGGGCCCCGACGCCGAGCCGCTGCCCGCGCACATCCGCGGCCTCGTCGACCACATCGTGCCCGCGGTGCGCAGCGTCGCGGGCGTCCCCGAGGGCCCGATCGACCCCGCCGACCTCGATGCGGGCTACGTCGGCCGCGAGCACCTGCGCAAGACCGTCGCCGAGCTCCTCGAGCGATCCGAGGTGATCAGCGACGCGATCGCAGCGGGTACGCTGGCTGTCGTCGGCGCGAACTACCGGCTGCTCGAGGGTCGCGCCGAGACCGACGTCGTCGTCGGTCGCATCTGACCCCGCCGGCGGGACTCCACCGCCGCGCCGAACGTTCCAATCGAAGGGGAGCACACCGTGGTGGACAACGCCGCCGACTACCGGATCGAACACGACACGATGGGCGAGGTGCGGGTCCCCGCGTCGGCGCTCTACCGTGCGCAGACCCAGCGGGCGGTCGAGAACTTCCCGATCTCGGGTGCCGGGCTCGAGCCGGCGCAGATCGCCGCGCTCGCCCGCATCAAGAAGTCCGCCGCCCTCGCGAACGCCCGCCTGGGCGTGCTCGACGCCCAGCTCGCGCAGGCCATCGCCGACGCCGCCGACGAGGTCATCGCCGGCCGGCACTCGTTCGCCGAGCACTTCCCGGTCGACGTCTACCAGACCGGTTCGGGCACCTCGTCGAACATGAACATGAACGAGGTCCTCGCGACGATCGCGACGCAGAAGCTCGGCAGCGCGGTGCACCCGAACGACCACGTCAACGCGTCGCAGTCCTCCAACGACGTGTTCCCGACCTCGGTGCACATCGCCGTGACGGCCGCCCTGATCGACGAGCTCATCCCCGCCCTCGACCACCTCGCGGTGGCGCTGGAGGCCAAGGCCGAGGCGTGGGCGGGCGTCGTGAAGTCGGGTCGCACGCACCTCATGGATGCCACTCCCGTGACCCTCGGCCAGGAGTTCGGCGGCTACGCCCGCCAGATGCGCCTCGGCATCGAGCGCGTCCGCTCGGCGCTGCCGCGCGTCGCCGAGGTCCCGCTCGGCGGCACGGCGGTCGGCACCGGCATCAACACGCCGGCGGGTTTCCCGCAGCTGGTCATCGAGCTGCTGCAGCAGGAGACCGAGCTGCCGATCACCGAGGCCGCCGACCACTTCGAGGCGCAGGCGAACCGCGACGGCCTCGTCGAGGCGTCCGGCGCCCTCCGCACGATCGCCGTGAGCCTCACCAAGGTGTGCAACGACCTGCGCTGGATGGGCTCGGGCCCGAACACCGGCCTCGGCGAACTCCTCATCCCCGACCTCCAGCCGGGATCCTCGATCATGCCGGGCAAGGTCAACCCGGTCGTGCCGGAGGCCGTCCTGATGGTCGCGAGCCGCGTCATCGGCAACGACGCGGCCATCGCCTGGGCCGGCGCCTCGGGGTCCTTCGAGCTCAACGTCCAGATCCCCGTCATGGGCACCGCCCTGCTCGAGTCGATCCGACTGCTCTCGAACTCGGTCCGCGTCCTCGCCGACAAGACCATCGACGGCCTGCGGGTCAACGAGGCGCGCACCACGGCCCTCGCCGGCATGTCGCCCTCGATCGTCACGCCGCTGAACAAGGTCATCGGCTACGAGGCGGCGGCGAAGATCGCGAAGCACTCGGTCGCCGAGGGCATCACCGTCCGCGAGGCCGTCATCGCCCTGGGCTACGTCGAGCGCGGCGAGCTGACCGAGCAGCAGCTCGACGCGGCCCTCGACCTGCTCTCGATGACGCGGCCGCCGCAGCAGGGCTGAGCCCGCGGCATCCGTACCCGACGCCGCGACGGCCCCGGAACCCATCGTTCCGGGGCCGTCGCATGTCGCCGGCGAGCCGGCGCGGTCGGATCAGGCGAGCTCGCCGCCGTCGAGCATCTCGGAGACGAGCGCCGCGATCGCGGAGCGCTCGGACCGGGTCAGCGTGATGTGGGCGAAGAGCGGATGCCCCTTCAGCGTCTCGATCACGCTCGCCACCCCGTCATGGCGACCGACGCGCAGGTTGTCGCGCTGCGCCACGTCGTGCGTGAGGACGACCCGCGAGTTCTGCCCGACGCGGCTGAGCACCGTGAGCAGCACGTTGCGTTCGAGCGACTGCGCCTCGTCGACGATCACGTACGCGTCGTGCAGTGACCGCCCCCGGATGTGGGTGAGCGGGAGCACCTCGAGGATGCCGCGGTCGACGACCTCGTCGAGCACGTTGTCCGAGACGAGCGCGCCGAGCGTGTCGAAGACCGCCTGGGCCCACGGGTTCATCTTCTCGCCCTGGTCGCCCGGGAGGTAGCCGAGCTCCTGCCCGCCGACGGCGTAGAGCGGCCGGAAGACCATGATCTTCTTGTGCTGCTGCCGTTCGAGCACCGCCTCGAGGCCCGCGCACAGCGCGAGCGCCGACTTGCCGGTGCCGGCCCGACCGCCGAGCGACACGATGCCCACCTCGGGGTCGAGGAGCAGGTCGATCGCGAGCCGCTGCTCGGCCGAGCGGCCGTGCAACCCGAACGCCTCGCGGTCGCCGCGCACGAGCCGCACCTCGTGCTCGCCGGTCACCCGTGCCAGCGCGGACCCGCGGTCGGAGTGGATGACGAGCCCGGTGTTCACCGGCAGCCCGCGCACGTCGGTCTCGAGCCGATCGTGCTCGTAGAGCGAGGCCATCTCGTTCGACCCGAGTGCGAGCTCGGCCATTCCCGTCCAGCCCGAGTCGACCGCGAGCTCGGCGCGGTACTCCTGTGCGTCGAGGCCGATCGAGGCGGCCTTGATGCGCAGCGGGAGGTCCTTCGAGACGACGGTCACCGAGATGCCGTCGTTGGAGAGGTTCATGGCGCACGCGAGGATGCGCGAGTCGTTGTCGTTCAACCGCAGGCCGCTCGGCAGCACCGAGAGGCTCGAGTGGTTCAGCTCGACGCGCAGCGACCCCCCGTCGCCGACGGGGATCGGGAAGTCGAGCCGCTCGTGCTGCACGCGGAGATCGTCGAGGATCCGCAGCGCGGCGCGGGCGAAGTAGCCGATCTCGGGGTCGTTCCGCTTCGACTCGAGCTCCGTGATGACGACGACCGGCAGCACCACGGGGTGCTCCGCGAATCGGAACAGGGCGCGCGGGTCGGACAGCAGCACCGACGTGTCGAGCACGTAGGTGCGTTCGGCCTGCGCGGCACCCCCGGGCACGTGGTCGTCGGGACGCCGCTCGCGCTGGGCGTCCGGCTCGACCTGACCGAGGGGCTTGATGGGATCGACAGAGGTCACGATCGCTCCTGCCCCGAGCTCTCGCTCGGCTCACGCGCCGGCGGGCGATCCTCCAACGAGCGGTTCACGAGCCGACTCGATCGGGCGACTTGCCCGATGCCCCGAAGCTACGTCCGACCGGCGACATCCGGCTCGCGACACGCGGAGCGTCATCCGCTGTTCACACTCGGTGCCGCGTCGACGACGAGACGGGGCGGATCGTCGTCAGTACGTGACCGCGGTGCTGAACGACACGAACGCGCCACGCAGCATCTCGAGCGTCTCCCCGTCGAGCATGGCGTGCACGCTGAGCCGCACCGACGAGAGCCGTGTGGTCGCCGTGACGCCGTGGTTGTGCAGCGACGCCGAGAGCACCGTGACGTGCTCGGGTTCCGGCTCGAGCACGACGATGCCCGCGCGTTCGCGCTCGTCGCGCGAACTCGAGACGGGGACCGCGAACTCGTCGGCGAGCTCGATCACCCGGCTCACGTTGTCGGCGACGCGGGCTCCGACCTCGGGGACGCCGACGTCGGCGAGTTCCTCCAGCACTGCGGCGAATCGGGCCTCGGCGATCGGGTCGGGGTTCGAGACGCGATAGGCCCTCGCGCCGGCCGCGGGCGGCGGCACCTCGTCCCACACCTCGTCGTCCTCGGTGCCGGTGTAGCCCGAGAACACGGGGGTCAGCTGGTTGGCCGCGCGCTCCGAGAGCGCCATCATCCCGGTCCCCCACCCCGCCCGGCACCACTTCTGGCCGCCGGTGACGATGACGTCCGCGACCTCCCACGGGGCGTCCACGATGCCGAACCCCTGGATGGCGTCGACGACCAGCAGCCGGTCGCCGATGACCTGGCGGATGCCCTCGAGGTCGCAGAGGTACCCGGTGCGGCTGTCGACGAGGCTGACCGCGACGGCCGCGACGTTCGACTCGAGCTGGTCGCGGATGCTTCCCGGCGTGACCTTGCCGTGGTCGGTCTGGAGCCACGCCGGCTGCACCGAGTGGAGCGCCTCGTTGGCCCGGACCGCCGAGATGGGCAGGCTCGGGAACTCGCGGGCCGAGAGCAGGACGGTGCCGGTCAACCCGAACATCGCGTGCATCAGGCCGGTCGTCGTGTTCGGCACCGCCACCACCCGCTCGGCGGGGACGCGGACGAGCGCGGCCGCCGCGTCGCGCACCCGACGGTCCTGCTGGCCGAAGGCGTCGGTCGCACCGTGCCGGGCGCGTTCGAGCACCTGGGTGAACGCGAGGGTCTCCTCTGCGGCGGCCCTCGCCAGCGGTCCGAAGCGCGCGTAGTCGAGGTATCCGGGTTCTGCGGTGAACCCGGCGAGGTAGTCGTCCATGCCCATGGGCGGTGCCCCCTTCTCCGAGGCCCATCCTGACAGATGCGACCTCGCGGAGTCAGGCGCCGAACCGCCGGTGGCGCTGCGTGTAGTCGCGGACGGCGCGCAGCAGGTCGACCTCGCGCAGGTCCGGGCCGAGCGCCTCGACGAAGTAGAACTCGCTGTGCGCGGCCTGCCACAGCATGAAGTCGCTGAGCCGCTGCTCACCCGAGGTCCGGATGACGAGGTCGGGGTCGGGCTGCCCACCGGTGTACAGGTGCTCGCCGATGAGCTCCGGGGTGAGTGACTCGGCCAGGTCCTCCAGGCTGCGCCCCTCGGCGTGATGGGATGCGACGATCGAGCGCATCGCGTCGGTGATCTCGCGCCGTCCGCCGTAGCCGACGGCGAGGTTCACGTGCATGCCGCGCTTGCCCGCGGTGCGGTGCTCGGCGGCGTCGAGGGCGGCCACGAGCGGTTCCGGCAGCCCCGTGTCGGAACCGACATGCTGCACGCGCCAGTCGCGGTAGTGACTCAGCTCCTCGGCGAGCTCGGCGATGATCTCGATGAGCTCGGCGAGCTCGTCCGACGTGCGGTTGCCGAGGTTGTCGCTCGAGAGCAGGTACAGGGTGACGATCTGGATGCCGAGGTCGTCGCACCACTCGAGGAACTCGCGCATCTTCGCCGCGCCCGCCCGGTGGCCGTGGGCCGCCGAGTCGTAGCCGAGCTGCTTCGCCCAGCGCCGGTTGCCGTCGATGATCATCGCGACGTGTCGCGGGAGTTCCGCCTCGTCGAGTTCGCGGCGGAGCCGGTTCTGGTAGAGCCGGTAGAGGAGGCCACGACCGGGGCGCTGGTCGCTCGAGTGCACCCGACTACGGTACTCCCCGCGAGCGCGTCGAGCACTCACAGCAAGCCGTGATGCGGCCGGCCCTACGCTGAGTCCATGACCCAGCGCGAAGAGGACGTCGCCGAACACCTCACCCGACCGGCCTCCGAGCTCGACCGCGCCGACGCCGCCGTCGCCGTCGACGAACGCCGCGGCCCCGACCTCCCGAACCTCCCCCTCATCGACGCGTCGCCGGAGCGCCCGGAGGACCTGAAGCCGACCTGGCGCGGCTGGATCCACGCGGCGACCTTCCCGATCGCCACGGCCGCCGGCATCGTGCTCATCGCCCTCGCCGACGGCCCGGCCGCGAAGTGGGCGTCGGCGGTCTTCATGCTCACGTCGATGCTCCTCTTCGGCAACTCGGCGCTCTACCACCGCTTCAACTGGTCCCCGCGCACGAAGGTGATCCTGAAGCGCATCGACCACGCGAACATCTTCCTGCTGATCGCCGGCACCTACACGCCGCTGTCGATCCTCGCGCTCCCGCCCGAGAAGGGGCTCGTGCTGCTGGTCCTCGTGTGGAGCGGTGCCCTCGTGGGCATCGCCTTCCGCGTCTTCTGGATCACCGCCCCGCGGTGGCTCTACGTCCCGATCTACGTGCTCCTCGGCTGGGCCGCGATGATGTACATCGTCGACCTCGTCAACGCGAACGTCGCGATGATGGTGCTCGTGCTCGTGGGCGGCGTGCTCTACACGCTCGGCGCCGTGGTCTACGGCCTCAAGCGGCCGAACCCGTGGCCCGGCCACTTCGGATTCCACGAGATCTTCCACGTGTGCACGGTGCTGGCGTTCATGTGCCACTGGACGGCGACGCTGCTCATCGCGATCGCGCCGGCGTACCACGGCGGCTGAGGCCACGGCCGCGCTCCGGGCGCGGCCCGGCCGCGTTCCAGGCGCATCCGGTCTCCCGGCGCGTGGGAGCGGCGGCCGGCGTCGGGGTCAGTCCTTGTCGACCGGCGGGGCGTCGCCGACGCCCTCGTCGGGCGAGCCGCCGGGCCCGTTCGTCGTCCCGGCCGGGTCGCCGCCCTCGGCGGCCGCCTGCTCGGCGGCGATCCGCTCTCGGGCCTCGGCTCGGTAGTTCACCCTGCGGATCCGCCGGACCATGTCGAGGATGAGCAGGAGCACGGCGACCATCACGAGGATGGTGAGGACGAACCCCACCACGCCCGGCGTCACGTCATCCTCGTCGAACTCCTCCGCCGCCGCGGCCGCGAGGGTCAGGACCGACGCGATCGCGGGGGTCATCGGCGGACTCCGCGAGCGGGGACGGCGGGCGCGACGGGCATCGGATTCCCTTCAGGGAGGCGGCAGTAGGCTTGATTCCAGCCTAGACGATCGCCCCCGGAAGGAGCCGCTCGGTGCCCCAGCGCGAATCCGCCGACGCGGCGGCCGAGGACGCCGCCCTCGACGACCGCCCGGGGCCGGCCGATCGCCCGGCCCCGGTCCGTGCCGACGCCGCCGCCACCGACCTGGCGAGTCGCTACGGGCGCACCCCCGAACGTCGTCGGCGTGATCGGTTCATCCTGGTCGGGGCGGCCGTCGCCTTCGCCGCCGTCCTGGTGGCCTGGGTCGTCTGGGCCGGACTCGACGGCAGCCGGCCGCAGGTCGAGGCGACCGACCTCGGGCATCGCCTGCTCGACGAACGCGCGGTCGAGGTGACCTGGCGCCTCTCGGTGCCGGTGGGCACGCCGACCGTCTGCGCCGTGCAGGCGCTCAACGAGGACTTCACGGTGGTCGGCTGGAAGATCGTCGAGGTCCCCGCCTCCGACCGCCCGCTGCGCACCCTGACGGAGACCGTCCGCACCGCCCAGGAGGCCAACACTGGTTTGGTCTTCGATTGCTGGGTCGTCTAGAATGAGTGATTCGCCCCGGCATTCGCTGGGGCGACACGTCTATTCACGGGAGTGTGCACCATGGCGCAGGACGCCACCGTCACCTGGCTCACCCAGGACGCCTACGACCGGCTGAACGCCGAACTCGAGCACCTCTCCACCACGGGCCGCGAGGAGATCGCGAAGCGCATCGAAGCCGCGCGTGAGGAGGGCGACCTCAAGGAGAACGGCGGGTACCACGCCGCCAAGGACGAGCAGGGCAAGCAGGAGGCCCGCATCCGTCAGCTCACCGAACTGCTCCGGCACGCCGAGGTCGGCGACGCCCCGGCCTCGAACGGCGTCGTCGAGCCCGGCACCGTCATCACCGCCGTCGTCGCGGGCGACGAGGAGCGCTTCCTCATCGGCAGCCGCGAGATCGCCGGCGACTCGGAGCTCGACGTGTTCAGCGAGCAGTCGCCCCTGGGCGCCGCGATCCTCGGCCTGAAGGTCGGCGACTCGGCGACCTACACCGCCCCCAACGGCCGCGAGATCGCGGTCGAGGTCCGGGGCGTCGAGACCTGGTCCGGTCAGTGATCCCCTGAACCGCACGCGCAGAACGGCCCCGTCCTCGACGGGGCCGTTCCGCGTCGCCGGTCGGGGCAGGACTCACTCCTCGATGATCTCGGGCTCGTAGCCGGCGCGGCGCAGCACGTCGACGACCTCGGCGCGATGCTCGGGCCCACGCGTCTCGACCGACAGCTGCAGCGCGACCTCGGAGATCTGCATGCCCGCGCCGTGCCGGGTGTGCAGCACCTCGACCACGTTCGCGTTCGCGTCGGCGACGAGCTCGGCGATGCGGGCGAGCTGTCCCGGACGGTCCGGGAGTCCGATGCGCAGTGTCAGGTACCGGTCGGACGCCGCGAGGCCGTGCGCGATCACGCGCTGCATGAGCAGCGGATCGATGTTGCCCCCGGAGAGCACGACGACGAGCGGTCCGTCCGAGCGCACCTTGCCGGTCATCAGCGCGGCGACGCCCACCGCGCCCGCCGGCTCGACCACCAGCTTGGCCCGCTCGAGCAGCACGAGCAGGGCGCGCGCGATGTCGTCCTCGCTCACGGTGACGACCTCGTCGACCGCCTCGCGGATGATCTCGAGGTTCAGCTCGCCCGGGCGGTAGACGGCGATGCCGTCGGCGATGGTCGGGACCACCGGCACCGACACGGCCTCGCCCGCGGCGAGCGATGGAACGTAGGGCGCGGCGTTCTCGGCCTGGACGCCGATCACCCGGATCGAGCGGCCCAGCGCTGCGGCCTTCTGCCGCGCCGCGCTCGCGACGCCCGCCGCGAGCCCGCCGCCGCCGATCGGCACGACGATCGTCGTGGCATCCGGCGCCTGCTCGAGGAGCTCCAGGCCGAGGGTGCCCTGGCCGGCGACGACGTCGGGGTGGTCGAACGGCGGGATGATCGTCGCACCGGTCTCGGCGGCGAACCTGGCGGCCGCCTCGAGCGTCTCGCCGATCGAGTCGCCCCGGAGCACGACGTCGGCGCCGTACGCGCGCGTGGCCTCGAGCTTGGGCAGGGCGACGCCGACGGGCATGAAGATCGTCGCGCGGATGCCGAGCTCGCGCGCGGCGAAGGCGACGCCCTGGGCGTGGTTCCCGGCCGACGCGGCGACGACCCCGCGGGCGCGCTCCTCGGCCGAGAGCGCCGACATGCGGTTGAACGCGCCCCGGAGCTTGTACGAACCGGTCCGCTGCAGGTTCTCGCACTTGAGGTGCACGGGCACGCCCGCGATCGTGCCGAGGTGACGCGAGGTCTCCATCGGCGTGCGGCGGGCGATCGGGGCGACCGTGCGCTGCGCCCGCTCGAAGTCCTCGAGGGTCGGGCCGGGGATCGGGGCGCGCGCCGCCGGCCGGCCGGGACCCGGGGCGCGGAGGTCGTCGGAGGTCGTGCCGATGGCGTGGTTCATCTCACCGTCCGTATCCGGGTCGTTGCGGCACCGTGCGCCACAGCGGCGAATGGGTGTCCTCGAGGTCGGGCGGCGCGGCCTTCCGCCACGAGCCCCCCGAGATGTACACGACCATGACGTTCAGGACCGCCGCGACCGGGACCGCGAAGAGCGCCCCGGGGATGCCCGCGAGCAGCGATCCGGTCGCGACCGCGACCACGACGCCGAGCGGGTGCACCTTCACGGCCGTCCCCATGATGAGCGGCTGCAGCACGTGCCCCTCGACCTGCTGCACGACCAGGACCACGCCGAGCATCGCCACGGCGATGCCCCAGCCGTTGTAGACCAGCGCGACGAACACGGCCAGCGCTCCCGTGACGACCGCACCCACGATCGGCACGAACGAGCCGAGGAAGACCAGGACCGCGATCGGGATCGCCAGCGGCACGCCGAGCACGAGCGCACCGAGCCCGATGCCGACCGCGTCGATCGCGGCCACGAAGATCTGCACGCGCACGAAGTTCTCGAGCGTCGACCATCCGGCGCGGCCCGCACCGTCGATCGCGGCGCGCGCCCGCCGCGGGAAGATGCTGACGACCCAGTTCCAGATCCCTCGGCCGTCGATGAGGATGAAGAGCGTGGCGAAGAGCGCGAGGAGCAGTCCGGCGACGAAGTGCCCGATCGACGAGCTGACCGAGAGCGCCCCCGAGACGAGGATGTCGCTGTCGCGCTGCACCGACTCGACGAGCTGCTGCACGGCCTGGTCGAACTGGTCGGGCGTGACGTGGAGCGGCCCGTCGAGCAGCCAGGTGCGGAAGTCGTTCCACGCCACCACGCTCTGCTCGGCGAGGTCGGCGCTGCCGCGCACGATCTGCGAGATGCCGAGCGTGAGCAGCCCGCCCACGAACGCGAGGGTCGCGACCATCGACACGGTCACGGCGAGCCACTTCGGCCAGCGGTGCGCCTGCAGGTAGGCGGAGAAGGGCACCAGGAGCGCCGAGAGCAGGATGGCGACCAGGACGGGGATGATCACGAGGCGGAGCTGGATGACGAGGAAGATCACCACCGCCAGCACTCCGCCGACGAGCAGGAGCCGCCACGACCAGGCGGCCGCGACGCGCATCCCGTACGGCACGGATTCGACGGCGTCGCGCGGTGATTCGACGGGCCGCGGCGACGCGGGCGAGCGCCGCACGCGCACCCGTCGTGCGCGCGAGGTCCCCTTGTCCTCGGTCACCGTCCCAGTCTAGGACCGGGCGATATGGCCGACGGGCCATATGTCGGCGGACGCCGATAGGGTCGTCGCATCATGGCCGACACCGTCTCCCCCGCGCTCGCCCGACGCATCGCCCTCGCCGCGCAGGGGTTCGGCCGGCCGATGCCGTCGACGCCGGGCACGCGCGCCCTCTCGGGCCTCGTCGACCGGCTCGGCGTGCTGCAGATCGACTCGGTGAACGTCTTCGAGCGCAGTCACTACCTGCCCGCGTTCAGCCGGCTGGGCGCCTACGACCGCGCCCTGCTCGACCGCATGGCGTGGGGCCGCCGCGGCAGGCTCGTCGAGTACTGGGCGCACCAGGCGGCCTTCATCCCGCGAGAGCTCTGGCCGCTCTTCGAGTTCCGCCGCGCCGCCTACCGCCGAGAGGGGGCCTCGGAGTGGGGCGGGTGGCTCAGCGAGAACCGAGCCCTCGCCGACTGGCTCCGCGCCGAACTCGCGGCGAACGGCCCGATGCCCGCCGGGGCGATCGAGCACGACGCGAACGAGCGCCGGGGCCCGTGGTGGGGCTGGTCCGCCGTGAAGCGCACGCTCGAGTGGATGTTCCGCACCGGAGAGGTCGTGTGCGTCGAGCGGCGCCGCTTCGAGCGGATCTACGCACTGCCCGAGCAGGGTCTCGAGCCGGGGCTGCTCGAGCACGGCCCGACCGAGTCCGACGCCGTTCGCATGCTGACCGATCGTGCCGCCTCGGCACTCGGCATCTCGACCGCGGCCGACCTCGCCGACTACTGGCGGATGACGCAGGCGCAGGTGCGTCCCGCGATCGCCGACCTCGTCGACGCGGGCACGCTGGTGCCGGTCGAGGTACCCGGCTGGCGGACGGGCTCGCGGGCCACGCCGGCGTGGGTCCACCGCGACGCCCGCAGGCCACGGCGCGTGGAGGGCGTCGCACTGCTGTCGCCGTTCGATCCGGTCGTGTGGTTCCGACCCCGGACCGAACGGCTCTTCGACTTCCACTACCGCATCGAGATCTACACCCCCGAGGCCGAGCGGGTCTTCGGGTACTACTCGCTGCCGCTGCTCGTCGACGACCGGGTCGTCGGCAGGGTCGACCTCAAGCGGGATCGCGCCGCGGGGGTCCTGCGCGTGCAGTCGGCGTGGGCCGAGCCGGGCGCGCCCGACGACACCGCCGACCGCCTCGCCCCCGTGCTTCGCCGGGCCGCGCAATGGCAGGGGCTCGACGACGTGACGGTCGCGGGGCGCGGCGACCTCTCACCGGCGATCGAGTCGGCGCTTCGGAGCGACGTGAGCGCCTAGAAGCTGCGACCCATCTCGTGCAGGCGCTTGACCCGTTCCGGGATCGGCGGGTGGGTCGCGAAGAGCCGGTCGATGACGCCGGGCTTCAGCGGGTCCGCGATCCAGAGGTGCGCCATGGAGGAGTTCTGGCGTCGCATCGGTCGCCCGTACTGCTCGAGCTTGAGCAGGGCGCGCGCGAGCGCATCCGGATGCCGGGTGGTCATCGCGCCCGTCGCATCCGCGAGGTACTCGCGCTGGCGTGAGACGGCGAGCTGCACGAGGCTCGCGACGAGCGGGGCGATGAGCATCGCGACCAGCCCGAACACCATCACGACGGGATTGCCGTTGTTGTTGCGGCCGAAGAAGGCCATGCGCACGAACAGGTCGGCGATGAACCCGACCGCCACGACGAGGCCGAAGACGATCATCGACAACCGGATGTCGTAGTTGCGCACGTGGCCGAGCTCATGGGCCATCACGCCCTCGAGCTCGGAGTCGTCCATGATCTCGAGCAGCCCGGTCGTCGCGGCGACCACCGCGCGCTCGGGGTCGCGCCCGGTGGCGAACGCGTTCGGAGCCGGGTCGGAGACGACGAACACGCGCGGCATGGGCGTGCCGGTCGTGATCGAGAGGTTCTCGACGGTCCGCCAGAGGCGCGGATGGTCCGAGACGCTCCGGATCTCGACGGCGCCCGACATCGCGAGCGCCTGCCGGTCGGCGGTGAAGTACTGGAACAGCGCGTAGGCGATCGCGATCGCGATCGTGACGATCACGATGGTGAGGTCGCCGTAGATGACGGCGGCCAGGTAGCCGAGCCCGCCGACGATGGCGAGGAAGATCAGGATCGTGAAGACCGTATTGCGCTTGTTCCGGGCGATCGCTCGGTACATCGGCGGCTAGAACTGCACCCGCGGCGGCTCGGCGATCGCCGCCGCCTCGGTGACCTCGAAGAACTCGCGCTCGTGGAAGCCCAGGCTCCGCACGAACAGGGTGTTCGGGAAGACCTTGATCTTGGTGTTGAGCTCGCGGACCCCGCCGTTGTAGAAGCGCCTGGCGGCCTGGATCTTGTCCTCGGTGTCGACGAGCTCGGACTGCAGCTGGAGGAAGTTCTGGCTCGCCTGCAGCTGCGGGTACGCCTCGGCGACCGCGAAGATCGACTTCAGGGCCTGCTGCATGTGGTTCTCGGCCGCGGACGCCTCAGCGGGACCGCTCGCCGACAGCGTCTCGGCACGGGCCTTCGTGACGTTCTCGAAGACGGACTTCTCGTGCGCGGCGTAGCCCTTGACGGCCTCGATCAGGTTCGGGATGAGGTCGGCCCGGCGCTTGAGCTGCACGGTGATGTCGCTCCACGCCTCGTCGACGCGGACGTTCAGCGTCACGAGCGAGTTGTACGTCGCCCAGAGGTAGATGCCGATCACCAACACGAGCACGACGACGATGATGAGCGGGATCAGCCATTCCATGGCGGGGTCTCCTGTGGCCTCGGCGACGTTCTGGACATCTCATCCTATCGAGGGCGCCGCCGTCGGATACCGAACTCCCATGAGACTCCGAGCGATCGGAGGGCGCCCTCCGGGGGACGACGACGGCGGTTCGGAACCCGGCCGAGCGCCTCGGACCCGAGGGAGCTTCGGATCAGGCCGCGTCGTCGATCGTGTCGGCCCGCGCGCGGTCCGCGCGACCCGGGCCGCGCCCGAGCACGCGGTCGAGGTAGGGGTTCGCGAAGCGTCCCTCGGGGTCGAGCTCGTCGCGCACGCGGAGGAAGTCGTCGAACCGCGGGTAGGCCTCCCGGAGCGCCATCGCGTCGAGCGTGTGCAGCTTGCCCCAGTGCGGCCGGCCGCCGAGCGCGCGCAGCACGGACTCCACGGCCGCGAAGTACTCGGCGGGGTCCTCCCGGACGTACCGGTGCACGGCCACGTAGCCCGTCTCGCGGCCGGTCGCCGTCGACAGCCAGATGTCGTCGGCTGCGGCCGCTCGGACCTCGATCGGGAAGCTGATGCGCCACCCGCGCTCGCGGATGAGCGAGTCGATCTCGCGGAGCGCCTCCGGCACCCGCTCGAGCGGGATGGCGTACTCCATCTCGCGGAACCGCACCGCGCGGTGGGTCGTGAAGACGCGATGCGAGAGGTCCGTGAACCGGCGGTGGCCGGTCACGTGCGCGGCGAGGCTGGTGAGCGGCGGCGTCACCGCCGGCACGACGCTGCCCAGCGCGCACATGGCGCGGTACACGCCGTTGGCGAGCAGCTCGTCCTCGACCCACCGGGCGGACCGGCCGAGCGGCTCGAGCGGCGCGTCGCCGGGCAGGCGCGTGTTCGTCTTGGTGAGCGCCGTCGCCGTGTGCGGGAACCAGTAGAACTCGAAGTGGTCGGCCTGGCGGACGCGCTCCGTCCAGCCGTCGAGCACCTCCTCGAGCGGTTCGGGCCGTTCGACGGCCTCGAGCACGAACCGCGGCACGAGCTGCAGGGTGAGCTCGGTGAGCACGCCGAGCGCGCCGAGCCCGATGCGGACGGCGGGCAGCAGCTCCGGCCGCTCGGTCTCGCTGACGGCGAGCACGTCGCCCGTGCCGGCGACCAGCCTCGCGCCGACGACCTGGGTGGCGAGGCCGCCGAAGGCGAGGCCGGTGCCGTGCGTGCCAGTCGACGTCGCTCCCGAGATCGTCTGGCGGTCGATGTCGCCCATGTTCGGCAACGCCAGGCCGTACGGCGCGAGCAGGTGCGGCAGTCGGTGCAGCGGGGTCCCTGCTCCGAGCGTGACCCGCCCGGTGGCGGCATCCGCGGCGACGAGACCCGACAGGTCGTCGAGGTCGAGCTGGATGTCGGGCGCCACCGCGATCCCCGTGAAGCTGTGCCCCGACCCGACGGGCTTGATCCGACGCCCGGATGCCGCGGCGGCGAGCACTGCCCGCTGCACGGCCCCCTCGTCCGCCGGCCGCTCGATGCGGTTCGGTCGCACCGCCTCGGTTCGACCCCAGTTGCGCCAGACCGCGCCGCTCGCCGTCACAGGAACGCCTTCCCCTCGCCTCGATAGGTCGGCAGCGTGCCGACCACGTCCTCGCCGTCGACGACGGTGAACTCCTCCAGGTGCTCGGCGAGCTCACCCGACTTCGCGTGCCGGAACCACACCCGGTCCCCGGCACGGAGTCGGCCCGCCGCAGCTCCGCGGACGGGCGTCTGCACCTCGCCCGCCGCCTCGCGCGGGAGCAGCCGGAGCTCCTCGGGCCAGACGGGGCGCGGCAGTCGATCGGTGCCGGGCGGGCCCGAGGCGACCCAGCCGCCGCCGAGGATCGTCGCGTGCCGCGGACTCGGCGAGCGCACGACATCGAGGGCGAACGCCGCGGCGGGTGCGGGCGTGAAGTGCGCGTAGCCGTCGAACAGGTGCCCCGCCAGGATGCCGCTCCCTGCACCGAGCTCGGTCACGACCGGGTCGGCCGCGGTGGCCTCGAGCGAGCCGGTGCCGCCGCCGTTGACGAACTCGAGGTCCGCATGCCGGCGCACGGCGGCGACGGCGCGAGCGCGGCGCTCGACGAGTTCGGGCATCGAGCGGGCCTGCATCCAGCGGTTCACCGCGCCGTCGACCGGGCGGCCGGGCGGGCGGTTCGCCACGCCGGCCACCTGCGCCTCGTACGCCATGACGCCGACGAGGCGGAACCCAGGTCGCGACGCGACGTAGGCGGCGAGCGCGGCGGCGTCCTCCGGTTCGTGGATCGGCGAGCGACGCACCCCGAGGTGGCCGAGCACGGGGGCCTCCCACGAGGCGTCGAGCTCGAGGCACACCCGGATCTCCTCGCGCGACCCGGCGGCGAGCACGGCGTCGACGACGTCGAGCTGCGCGGGCGAGTCGACCATCAGGGTGATCCGGCGCGCGAGGTCAGGGTCCGTCGCGAGGCGACGGATGGCACCGGCCGCCGTCGTCGGGTAGCCGACCACGAGGTCGTCGAGGTCGGGGAGGCGCTCGGCGAGCCAGACCGCCTCGGCCAGGGTGTACGCGAGGACGCCGCGGTACCCGGGCAGCGCGAGCAGCGCCTCGACCACCGACCGCACCCGCACGGACTTCGTCGCGACGCGGATCGGCGTTCCGCCCGCGCGACGCGTCATCTCGGCCGCGTTCCAGCGCAGCGCACCGAGGTGGAGCGCGCCGACCGGGGCGTCCAGGTGGCGCGTCGCCTCGGTCAGTGCGGGCCAGTACCGCGCCGGGTCCGTCCACGGGCTCCCGGATGCGGCATCCGCCCCCGCGGCCAGGTCGAGCGCCGTCGCGCTGCTCACGATCGCTCCGCCATCCGCGCGATGGCGTCGGCGGCGGCGGTCGCCGTCGCCCGCGCTGCGGCGTCGTCGCGGTGCACGAGCCAGGTCATGGTGAGGCCGTCGGTGAACGCGACGAGCACGGCGGCGACCTCGTCGACCGGGCGGCGCCAGGTCGACCCGGTGAGCGCGGCCGCGAGTTCGAGCGCCTCCCGGGCGAGCTCGGCGTACCTGCGGTACTGGTCGCGCGCGAGCGGGTGCCGCTCGGGGTCGCGGAGCGCGTACTGCGTGAGCTCGAGCATCGCCTGCTCGTGCCCGGGATCCGCGCGGAGGTGGTCGAGGTACCCGAGCAGGCCGGACTCGAGCACGTCTCGGAGGTCGCCGTCCGTCACGGCGTCGGCGACGGGGAGCACCGCCGCACCCTCCCGTGCGACGACCGATGCGATCATCTCGTCGAGGAACGCGTCGCGCGACTCGAAGGCGTAGTGGAAGCTCGCGAGCGACATCCCCGCCTCGGCGACGATCGCTCGGGTCGATGCCCCGGCGATGCCCTCCCGCGCGACCACGCGCAGTCCCGCCTCGATGAGCGCCGCGCGCCGCTCGGCGGCGGGCATTCGGGCCATGGTGCTCCTCTCGACCTCGTCGCCGCGTAGAAGTGGGACGATCGTCCCAGTCGCACCAGTATGCACGGGTCCCCCATGACACGCCAGCCTCCCGGTACGCTCGCACCATGCGCCTGGGGGTCCTCGACGTCGGTTCCAACACCGTCCACCTGCTCGTGGTCGATGCCCATCCCGGTGCGCGCCCGATCCCGGCGGCCTCGCACAAGGCCGTCCTCCGCCTCATGCGCTACCTCGACGACGACGGCGCGATCAGCCAGGAGGGCATCGACGCGATCCTCGAGGCGGTGCGGGAGGCGTCGAAGGTCGCCGAGGAATCCGGGATCGACGAACTGCTCGCCTTCGCGACCTCCGCGATCCGCGAGGCGGCGAACGGAGCCGAGGTGCTCGAGCTGATCGAGGAGGCCGCCGGCATCCACCTCGATGTGCTGAGCGGCGCCGACGAGGCACGGATCACCTTCCTCGCCGTCCGCCGGTGGTACGGCTGGTCGGCCGGCCGCATCCTCCTCTTCGACATCGGCGGCGGCTCGCTCGAGATCGCGCACGGCGGCGACGAGGTCCCGGATGCCGCCCGCTCCGTGCCGCTGGGTGCCGGCCGCTCCACCATCGAGTACCTGCCCACCGACCCGCCCAAGGAGAAGCAGGTCGATCGCCTGCGATCGCATGCCAAGAAGGTCCTGAAGAAGGCGATCGACGACATGGACGGGATCCCGGAGGTCGACCACGTCGTCGGGTCGTCCAAGACGATCCGCTCGCTCGCGCGGCTGGCCGGCAGCACCGAGGACGGCGTCGGTTCCGAGGAGCGCAGCATCCTGAAGCTCTCGCGCCTCGACGACTGGATCCCGCGACTCGCCAACATCCCCGCGGATGCGCGACCGAACCTCCCCGGCATCACCGCCGACCGCACCTTCCAGATCGTGGCCGGGGCCGTGGTGCTCTCCGAGACGATGCGCGCCTTCAAGGTCAAGTCCCTCGAGGTCTCGCCGTGGGCGCTGCGCGAGGGCCTGATCCTCCGCCGGATCGACCGGCTCTCCTGACAGGGCGCGGCCGAGCGATCGTGCGTCGACGGTGCTCCCGCTGGGATTCGAACCCAGACTCGGGCGGGTTTAAGCCGCCTGCCTCTACCGGTTGGGCTACGGGAGCGCGGCGCCGGCCCGAGGGCCGACGCCGCGTCACAGCATAGGGTGCCTACTTGGCGGCGACGGCCTTCTCGGCGGACTTCGCCCTGGACGCACCGGCCTTCTTGCCGTCGGCCTTCGCGGGCGCAGCGGGAGCGGCGACCTCGGCGGCCGGCTTCGGACGCGCCGCGAAGCGCTCGAACTCGGCGCGAGGGTGCTGCACCGCCTCGAGCGAGACGATGTCGCGGCCGAGCCAGAAGTTGTTCCACCAGCCCCAGAACACGCGGAACTTCCGCTCCCAGGTGGGCATCGCGAGGCCGTGGTAGCCGCGGTGCGCGAACCAGGCGAGCAGGCCCTTGATCGCGAGCTTGCCGGACTGGAAGACGCCCGAGCCCACGCCGAGGCCGGCGACGGCGCCCAGGTTCTTGTGGAAGTACTCCTTCGGCTCCTCGCCGCGGAGCACGGCCACGATGTTCTTGGCCATGAGCTTGCCCTGGCGCACCGCGTGCTGCGCGTTCGGGACGCAGTAGCCGCCCACGCCGCCACCCGAGCGGTCGGGCACCGCGGCGATGTCGCCGGCGGCCCAGGCGTCGGGGACGATCTCGTCCTCGTCGCCGACCCGGAGGTCGGCACGGGCCTTGATGCGACCCCGCTCCTCGACCGGGAGATCGCTCGTGCGCACGATCGCCGGGTTCGCCATGACGCCGGCCGTCCAGACGATGAGGTCGGTCTCGAACGTCTCACCGGTCGACAGCTCGATGCGACCGTCGAGCGCGCTCGTGAGCTGGGTGTCGAGGTGGATCTCGGCGCCGCGCTGGGCGAGGTGCTTGATGACCCAGTGGCTCGTCGGGAGCGACACCTCGGGCATGATCCGGCCCATCGCCTCGATGAGGTGGAAGTGGGTGTCGTCGAAGCTGAGCTGCGGGTAGAACTCGAGCAGGGCGCTCGCGAACGAACGCAGCTCGGCGAACACCTCGATGCCGGCGAAGCCGCCGCCGACGACGACGACCGTGAGCAGGCGGTCGCGCTCAGGTCCGGCGGGCAGGTTGGCCGCCTTGTCGAAGTTCGTGAGCAGGCGGTCGCGGATGGCCACGGCCTCCTCGATGGTCTTCAGTCCGAACGCCTGGTCGGCCACGCCCGGGATCGGGAACGTGCGCGACACGGCGCCGCCGGTCACGACGACCACGTCGTAGTCGAACTGCCACGGCTCGCCCACCTCGGGGGTGATGGTCGCGGACTTCGACGCGTGGTCGATGCCGGTGACCTTCGCGGTCACGACGTTGGTCTTCTTCAGGTGACGACGCAGCGAGACCACGGAATGACGGGGCTCGATCGAGCCTGCAGCCACCTCGGGGAGGAACGGCTGGTAGGTCATGTACGGAAGCGGGTCGACGACCGTCACCTCGGCCTCGCCCGGCCGCAGCCACTTCTCGAGCTTCCAGGCCGTGTAGAACCCCGCATAGCCGCCACCGACGATGAGAATCTTGGGCACGGTGAATGGACTCCTTGGATCTGTGATGACTGCGTCCCTACGCGTTCGGGCGCGTGGATCGCCTGATATGCCGAGTGGCGCCGATGCCCAACAGCGCTGCTAGCGTACCAAACCCGGCGACGAGCGAGAGCGGCACCGTGATATACGCGAGCGTCCAGGGCGTCGGCAGCAGCGTCTTCGCGTTCTCCGCCCGCGGTGGCGGCGGGTCGGCGATGGGCACGATCTCCTGCCGGCCGTCCTCGCCCGAGGTCTCCTGGTCGGGGATGTCCGCCCGGCGGTGCACGCGGATCCACTCGTCGAGGCTCCCCAGCGGATTGCGCTCGACCGTCTCGACGTCGGCGGTGAGCGCGGCGACCGGGTCGATGATCCCGTACCCGTAGAGCGGGCCGGGGACCTCCTCGCCCTTCGGGTCCGCGGTGCGGATGATCCGGTTGATGACGTTCGCCGCGTCCAGCTCCGGGAACTGCGCGCGAACCAGGGCGACGAGGCCCGACACGAGCGGCGCGGCCGCGCTCGTCCCCGACCACACCACGTGGCTGCCGTCCGGCAGCACGCCGACGAGGTCCTCGCTCGGGGCCGCGACCGCGATCGTGATGCCCTGCGAGCTCGCGTCGAAGCTGGCGTTCTGGTCGCGGTCCACGCCGGCCACCGCGAGCACGCCGGGGATGGTGGCGGGCGCACCGACCTGCGTGGTGCCGGAGCCGCGGTTGCCGGCCGCCGCGACGACGACCACGTCGTTCTCGAACGCGTAGCGGAAGGCGTCGTCCCAGCTCTCCGGCCAGTCGGGCGTGTTCCGCGTGAGCGACATGTTGATCACGTCCGCCCCGTTGTCGACCGCCCAGCGCACCGCCTCCGCGATCTGGTCGTCGTTCGTCTTCTCGGCGCCCGTGTCCAGGCCGAACGCCACGGATGCCGACAGCAGGTCGGCGCCCGGCGCCACGCCGATCACGCCGTTGCCCTCCCCGGTGCCGCGACCGGCGAGCAGCGACGCGACCAGCGTGCCGTGCTCGTCCTCCTCGCCGACCGGCGTCTGCCCGTCGGGCGAGCCGATGCCCGACGCATCCGTTCCGCCGACCACCACGCCCTGCAGCTCGGCGACGTCGCCGTTCACGCCGGTGTCGATGATCGCGACCGTCACGTCGTCGCCGCGCGACATCGTCCAGGCCTGGGTGAAGCCGTAGTCGGCGAGCCAGTACTGCAGGTCGCGGACGGTGTCCGCTCGCGCCGCGGCGGAACCCGAGAGCGCGAGCGTCCCGGCGAGGAGCGCGCCGACGATCGCGCGCCACCCGGTCCGGCGACGCGCCGGACGGCGGGCTGGGCGCGATGCCGCGGCGTCGCGTGCGCGCGTCGTCCGGTCTCCGCTCACGCCGGCTCCTCGGAGCCGACGTCGTCGACGCCGTAGTCCGGGCAGCGGCACACGTCGGGCGACCACGTCGAGCGCTCGAGGGCGAGGTCGCCGATCGGGTTGACGCCGGGTCCCGCGGCGAGCGCGTGGCCGGCGAGCGCATGCAGGCACTTCACCCGGGTCGGCATGCCGCCCGCCGAGACGCCGGCGATCTCCGGCACCTCGCCGTAGGTCCCGCGGTCGGCGAGGTACTGCTCGTGCGCCGAACGGTAGGCGTCGCGCACCTCGTCGTCGCGCTCGAGCAGCTCCGTGCACTCGACCATGAGCTGCGCCGCCTCGAGGAAGGACATCGCGGCCGTCGCGACGGGGTGCGTGAGGTAGTAGAAGGTGGGGAACGGGGTGCCGTCCGAGAGCCGGGGCCTGGTGGACACCACGGTCGGTGCGCCGCACACGCAGCGCGCGGCGATGCCCACCACGTCGCGGGCGGGCCGGCCGAGCTGCGCCGACACGATCCGGAGGTCGCGCTCGGTCACGGGGTCGAAGGGCGGGCGGGTCATCGGGCTCCCTCGTCGTCGGCCGGGTCTCCGGCTGCCGGCCCGTCGGTGCCGGGCGCGCCGGGGTCCGGCTCCG
Organism: Agromyces litoreus; assembly: GCF_040496015.1. NCBI lineage: Bacteria > Bacillati > Actinomycetota > Actinomycetes > Micrococcales > Microbacteriaceae > Agromyces > Agromyces litoreus. The sequence goes on along the minus strand of NZ_JBEPKA010000004.1, from coordinate 63,540 downwards.
CGGCATCCGTCGCGCTCGGGGCGAGGCCGGCCGTCATCACGGAGCGCAGCATGGTCTGCATCCAGTCGCCGTGCGCCTCCGTCACCTCCGCCGAGACCAGGCGGTCGGCGGTCATGGTCGCGGGGTCGCGGTCGTCGATCACGAGGTAGCTCACCTCCCCCGGAAGCACGTAGTACAGGCGGTTGCGCGCCTGGGTGACGATGAACGTCTCGTCGTTCCAGCGCTCGCGCTCCTCGGTGAGCCGGGCGACCTCGGCCTCCTGCCGCGCGACCTCGGCCTTCGCCTCGGCGATCTGCTGGCGCTGGGCCGCGTAGGCCGCGATGCTCGGCGCGAGCACGATCACCGCGAGCACGAGCATCCCCATCATGATGATCGAGAAGCCCGAGAAGCGGATGCCGGCGAGCCACGTCTCGGCGACCTGGCGGATCGACGGGCGTCCCCGGCCCTTCCCGGCCGGGCGGGCGTCGGCGGTGCGCGAGGTGCGCGACGGGCGTCGTGCAGCGCTCATCGTCCTCCTCACCTCCCCGGGAACGACCGACGGGGGCGGCCGCCGGCCACCCCCGTCGTGCGCGTCACCGGCGTGTCAGGCCGTGAAACGCGGGAATGCCGAGCGGCCCGCGTACTCCGCGGCCTCGCCGAGCTCCTCTTCGATCCTCAGCAGCTGATTGTACTTGGCCACCCGCTCGGACCGGGCGGGCGCGCCCGTCTTGATCTGACCGCAGTCGGTCGCGACCGCGAGATCGGCGATCGTCGTGTCCTCGGTCTCGCCCGAGCGGTGCGAGAGCACGGCGGTGTAGCCGGCGCGCTGCGCGAGCTTGACCGCGTCGAGCGTCTCGGTGAGCGTGCCGATCTGGTTCACCTTGACCAGGATCGAGTTGCCGGCGTGCTGGGCGATGCCGTCGGCGAGGCGGGCCGGGTTGGTGACGAACAGGTCGTCGCCGACGAGCTGCAGCTTGGCGCCGAGCTCGGAGGTGAGCGTCGCCCAGCCCTCCCAGTCGTCCTCGGCCAGCGGGTCCTCGATCGAGACCAGCGGATAGGCGGCGGCGAGCTCGGCGTAGTACGCGCTCATCTCGGCCGCCGTGCGGTCCTGGCCCTCGAAGCGGTAGACGCCGTTCTCGAAGAACTCGGTCGAGGCGACGTCGAGTCCGAGCGCGATGTCGGTGCCGACGGTGAAGCCCGCCTTCTCGATCGCCTCGGAGATGAGGTCGAGCGCCGCGCGGTTGTTCTCGAGGTCGGGGGCGAAGCCGCCCTCGTCGCCGAGCCCGGTCGAGAGCCCCTTCGACTTCAGCAGGCTCTTCAGCGAGTGGTAGGTCTCGACGCCCCAGCGCAGACCCTCGGAGTAGGTGGGCGCGCCGACGGGCAGCACCATGAACTCCTGGATGTCGACGCCGGTGTCGGCGTGCGCACCGCCGTTGATGATGTTCATCATCGGCACGGGCAGCACGTGCGCGTTCGGGCCGCCGAGGTAGCGGAACAGCGGGAGGTCGGCCGAGTCGGCCGCGGCCTTGGCGACCGCGAGCGACACGCCCAGGATGGCGTTGGCGCCGAGGCGGCCCTTGTTGTCGGTGCCGTCGGCCTCGATGAGGGCGGCGTCGACGACCCGCTGGTCGGCGGCGTCGAGGTCCTCGATGGCCGGACCGAGCTCGTCGAGCACGGCGTCGACGGCCTTCTGCACGCCCTTGCCGAGGTAGCGGTCCGAGTCGCCGTCACGCAGCTCGTACGCCTCGAAGGCGCCGGTCGACGCACCCGAGGGCACGGCGGCCCGCGAGACGGTCCCGTCGTCGAGGAGCACCTCGACCTCGACCGTGGGGTTGCCGCGCGAATCCAGGATCTCCCGTGCGCCGACAGCTTCGATGAATGCCACAGTGAACTCCTCTGTGATGGGGATGTGCGTGGACGACTCCGTCGTTGCCCGCTCGACAGTCTAGGACCCGGTTCCGAGGCCCGCTCGCGTATGTCGGAGCCCGGCCGCGCTACGCGCCGAGGTCGCGGAATTCCAGCGACGCGGCATCCGTCGTCGACGAGCTTACCGGAGCCCACGCGTCGAAGCCGTCGGCCGTCACGCGCTCGAGGAGGCCGCGCAGGTTCTTGGTGCGCCGCTCGAAGCGCACCCGGGTGCCGGAGGCGACGAGCTCGTGCTTCAGCGCCAGGAGGTCGCGGGGCGCGAGGTCGCGGTCGTGCACGAGCACCACCGAGCGCGGGCGGCCCTCGTCGCGCACGGCGAGCAGGTCGACGATGCGCTCGAAGCCGATCGAGAACCCGCAGGCCGGGACCTCCTGCCCGAGGAAACGGCCGATCATGTGGTCGTAGCGTCCGCCGCCGCCGAGCGAGTAGCCGTGGTCGGGGTGGGCGATCTCGAAGATCGTGCCCGTGTAGTAGCCCATGCCGCGCACCAGCGTGGGATCGAAATCGACGCCGGTGCCGGGCACCGCGTCGCGGAGCGCGACGAGGTCGCCGAACGCGTCCGCGTCGAGCCAGGCCGGCGCGGCCGCGGGGTCGTCGAGCAGCGACCAGTCGGCGCCCGCGAGCTGGCGCAGTTCGTCGGCGACGTCGGACTTCTCGACGCCGAGCGTCGCCAGCTCGGCCGCGACCCCCTCCGGCCCGATCTTGTCGAGCTTGTCGATCGTGATCAGCGCGCGCTCGCGCAGCTCGTCGGGCACGCCCCACGAGTCGAGGATGCCGGCGAGGATCCGCCGGTCGTTCAACCGGATGCGGCATCCCTCGAGGCCGAGCGCGTCGAGCGCGGCCACCGTCGCGGTGAGCAGTTCGAGCTCGGCCATCGGCCCGGCCTCGCCGATGACGTCGATGTCGCACTGCACGAACTGCCGGTACCGGCCCTTCTGCGGGCGCTCGGCGCGCCACACGGGGGCGATCTGGATGGCGCGGAACACCGGCGGCAGGGCCGCGCGGTGGGTCGCGTAGAACCGTGCGAGCGGCACGGTCAGGTCGTAGCGCAGGCCCAGGTCGGCGAGCGCGAGCGCATCGTGCGATTCGGCGGCCGCCGCCAGGTCGTCGGGCGTCAGCCCCCGCTTCATGACCGCGAACGCCAGCTTCTCGTTGTCGCCGCCCAGCCCGGCGTGCAGGCGCGAGGAGTCCTCCATGACCGGCGTCTCGATCTCGTCGAACCCGTGCGTCGCGTACACCTCGCGGATGATCGACAGGGCGTGCTCGCGGCGGGCCTTCTCGGCGGGCAGGAAGTCGCGCATGCCGCGCGGGGGCGTCACGGTCTGGGCCATGCGCTCCATTCTTCCAGCAGCGGATCGCGCGCTCCGAACCGGACCGTCCCACTGGCGCGACCCACCGGTTCTCCACATCCGGGCGGACCCGGGTCCACGGCCTCCTCGGCGTCGATAGGCTGCCGGATCGTCGGTGCATCGCCGACCGAGGGAGGTCGGATGACCGGCATCGAGGTGTCCGGGGTCGCACGCGCGTTCGGCGACGTGCACGCCGTCAGGGATGCGACGTTCACGGTCGAGCCGGGCCACGTGGCCGGCCTGATCGGTCCGAACGGCGCGGGCAAGACGACGCTGCTGCTCATGCTCGCGACGCTGCTCCGACCCGACGCGGGCGCCATCCGCGTCGCCGGCTTCGATCCGGTGACCGATGCCGGCGAGGTCCGGGCCCGCATCGGGTGGATGCCCGACCTGCTGGGTTCGTGGGCGTCGCTCACGGTCCGCGAGGCGCTGGCGGCGAGCGCGCGGATGTACGGGCGATCGAAGGACGCCGCGTCCCGGCGCGCCGACGAGCTGATCGGGCTCGTCGACCTCGACGAGCTCGCCGACCGCCCGACGCGCGTGCTCTCCCGCGGCCAGAAGCAACGGCTGAGCCTGGCACGCGCCCTCGTGCACGATCCCGACGTGCTGCTCCTCGACGAACCGGCGTCCGGACTCGATCCGGCCGCGCGGGTGCGGCTGCGCTCGCTCGTCCGGCGCCTCGCATCCGAGGGGCGCACGGTGCTCGTCTCGAGCCACGTGCTCGCCGAACTCGAGGAGATGGCCGACCAGGCCGTCTACCTCTCGGGGGGCGTGACCGCTGCAGCCGACGACGTGGCGCGCGCGGAGCGCACCGAGCGCGACTGGCGCCTGAGGTCGCTCGACCCGGACCGGCTCCGCGCCGTGCTCGACGCCGCCGGGTGGGGCGAGGCGGCGCGCATCGACCACCTCGGCGCGGTCGTGCCGCTCGCCTCCGAGGCCGATGCCGCACAGCTGCTCGCGCACCTCGTCGGCTCCGGGGTGCCGGTGTCGTCGTTCGCCCCGGCCGTCGGTGACCTCGAACACGTCTTCCTCGATCTCAGCCGCAACGGGGAGGAGCGGGCATGAGCGCATTCCTGCAGGGCCTGTGGCTCGTCGTCACGCTCGACCTGCGCCAGCGCGTGCGCACCGTGGCCTGGTACGTGCTCCTCGGCGTCTTCGTGGCGCTCGTCGCCGGGGTCACGGTGCTGCTCGTGCTCGCCACGGACGCGATGTTCGAGGGCGGGGGCGGGGTCTTCTCCTCGATCGTGTTCTTCGTGCTGTTGCTCGGCACGCTCGTCTCCCCCGCACTGAGCGCGAACGCCATCAACGGCGAGCGCGACGCCGGCACCCTCGCGACGACCCAGGTCACGCTCCTGACCACGACCCAGATCGTGCTCGGCAAGTGGATCGCCGCGTGGATCACGGCGCTGGCCTTCCTGGCCGCCGCCCTGCCGTTCCTCGTCTTCGCCGTCACCCTGGGCGAGGTGCCCGTGTCCACCATCCTCGTCTCGACGCTCGTCACGGCGGTGGAGCTCGGCGTGGTCGCCGCGATCGGCGTGGGACTGTCGGGCCTGCTGAACCGTCCGCTGTTCTCCGTCGCGGTGACGTACCTCGTGATCGCGGCGCTCTCCGTGGGCACGCTCATCGCCTTCGGGCTGGGCGGGGCGTCGGCGCAGTCCGAGGTCCGAGCCACGAACACGTACGTGGACTGGGCGGCCGTCGAGCGGGACGGCGTCCCGCCGGGCGCGGACGCGCCCTGCCTGCCGCCGGAGACGTGGACCTACGAGGTTCCGCGGTTCGACCACGTGTGGGGCGTCCTGGCCGCGAACCCCTACGTGGTGGTGGCCGATGCGGCGCCTCCGGTCTTCGACCGGAACGGGACGCCGACCGACCTCTTCACCTGGATCGCCGTGGGCGTGCGGCAGGCGCAGCACGCCCCGGAGCTCGAGGAGGTCTTCGACGAGTGCGCGGGCTGGACACCCTCCGGCGCGATCGTGCCGGACCGGGCCGAGACCCCCGAGGAACTGCACCGGCGTTCGGTTCCGTCGTGGTTCGTCGGCCTCGGCATCCACGTGCTGCTCGCGACCGGCGCGCTGGCGTGGGCCGTTCGACGCACGGCGACGCCGGCCACCCGGCTCCCCCGGGGAAGCCGGATCGCCTGAGCCGAGCCGATCACGCCTCGGCGGAGCGCACGTCCTGCTGGAGCGCCCGCACGGCGTCGCGGAGCGCCCGCTCGGCGTCGAGCCCCTGCGCCCGTGCACCGGCGACGAGGGCCATCAGCGTCTCGCCGAGCTCGGCCTCCGTCGCGGGCGCGGTCGCAGGATCCGTCGGCGCCCGCGTGACGCCGACCTTCTCGGCCTTGCCCAGCAGCTTCTGGGCGAGCGCGAGCGCAGGCATGCCCTGCGGGACGCCGTCGAGCACGCTCGTGCGGTGCGGCTTCTCGCTCGCCTTGAGGTCGTCCCAGAACGCGACGACGTCGGCCGCGGTCTCGGCCTCGCGATCCCCGAACACGTGGGGATGGCGAGCGACCATCTTCGCCGTCATGTGGCGCGCGACGTCGTCGATGTCGTAGTCCTCGCCGGGGGTGTGCGCCGCGAGGTCGGCATGGAAGAGCACCTGGTAGAGCACGTCGCCGAGTTCCTCGATCATCTCCTCGCGGCTGCCCGACTCGATCGCGTCGATGAGCTCCCAGCACTCCTCGACGAGGTACTGCACCAGCGACTCGTGGGTCTGCTCCGCGTCCCACGGGCACCCGCCCGGGCCGCGGAGGCGCCCGACCATCTCGACCAGCCCGAGGAGGCCGTCGCCCGGGGCGCCCGGGTCGTTCGCGCCCGCTCCCGCGGGGGGCGGCTCCGTGGTCGTCTCGCCTGCGGCATCCGATCGCGTCATCTCGCCACGCCTCCCCCGGGCGCCGTCGTGCACGCCCGTCGAAGCGAGCCTATCCGCGCCCGATAGACTCGTCGTCAGGGGTGCCGGGAAGTCTGGTCGGCCGACGCAGCGCGTCGTATCGTGCCCGCGCGGCGCCGACCGCCGTCCCCGACCCCGAGGTGTCCATGAACGTCCTCCGCTCGGAGCGCATCTCCGCGTTCCTCCTGCTCGCCGCCGCCGTCCTCGGCCTGGTGCTCGCCAACTCGCCGATCGGCCACGACCTGGTCGAGTTCAAGCACGTGCACCTGGCGGTCCCCTTCACCGGGCTCGACCTCTCGCTCGGCCACTGGGTGAGCGACGGGCTGCTCGCGATCTTCTTCTTCATCGTCGCGATCGAGCTGCGCCGCGAACTGGTGATCGGCGAGCTGAACACGCTGTCGAAGGCGGCGCTCCCCGCGATCGCGGCGCTCGGCGGCGTGATCGCGCCGGCGCTGGTGTTCCTCGCCTTCGCGGCGAACGGACCGACGGCCGACGGGTGGCCCATCCCGACCGCGACCGACATCGCCTTCGCGCTCGGCGTGCTCGCGATGTTCGGCCGGTTCATCCCCACCCGCGTCCGCGTGTTCCTGCTCGCGCTCGCCGTCCTCGACGACCTCGTGGCGATCCTCATCATCGCGTTCTTCTTCACCAGCGACGCCGACCTGGCCTGGCTCGGCTTCGCGGCGATCAGCGTCACCACGTTCGGGATGATGAGCCGGCTGCTCCGACCGCGCTCGCCCTACGTGCTCGCACGCCGTCCGCTCTGGCCGATCATCGCCTCCCTGTACGTGCTCGGCATCCTGACCTGGTCGTTCGTCTACCTCTCGGGCGTGCACGCCACGATCGCCGGTGTGATGCTCGGCCTCGTGATGTCGCGCCGCCCGGCTGGCCGCGCCGCGCACTCGCTCGAGCCGTGGTCGAACGGGGTCATCCTGCCGCTGTTCGCGTTCTCGGCGGCGCTCGTGGCCATTCCGCAGGTGCGCCCGAGCGAACTCGACCCCGCCTTCTGGGGCATCCTCGTCGGGCTGCCGGTCGGCAAGATCATCGGCATCACGCTCATCGGCGGCATCGCGACGCTGTTCGTGCACCGGAAGACGGGCAACAAGCCGCTCACCTGGTCGGACATCGCCATGGTCGGCGCCCTGGGCGGCATCGGCTTCACGGTGTCGCTGCTCATGAACGAGCTCGCGTTCCGGGAGTACCCCGAGGTGGCGGACCAGGGGGTCGTCGCGGTCCTGCTCGGATCGGCGGTCGCGATCGTCGTCTCCGCCGTGTTCGTCAGCCTGAAGTCGAGGGCCTACCGGCGCCGAGGCGCCGCCGAGGGCGTCGGCGGGCCGCTCGCGCACTGACGCGACCGGCGCGGGGCGGACGGTCGACGCGGCGCGTCAGCGCGCGGCGGCCGCGGCGCCCTCGGCGGGCTGCTCGACCGGGAAGATCGCCCCGACGAGGTTGGAGACCCACTCGATCAGGTCGGCATCGCCGGGAGCCTCGCCGCCCGGTGTGGGGAACGGCACGAGCACGACGTCGTTCTGCGGGAAGAGCCGCGCGCCCGGGAACATGCGCTCGAGGCGCACGCGCCGGGAATCGGGCAGCTTCGCGGGCCCGATGCGCAGCTTCGAGCCGGTCGCGATGACCTCCGACAGGCCGGCGACCTGCGCCTTCCGGCGCAGGCGGGAGACCGCCACGAGGTGCTCCACGGGCTCCGGGAGCTCGCCGTACCGGTCGACCAGCTCCTCGACCACGAGGTCGATCTGGCCGTCCTTGGCGGCCGGGCCGCTCGCCGCCGAGAGCTTCTGGTACGCCTCGAGCCGCAGGCGCTCGCTGTCGACGTAGTCCTCGGGGATGTGGGCGTCGACCGGCAGTTCGAGCCGCAGCTCGGTCTGGCCCTCGGCGACCTCGCCGCGGAACGCGCTCACGGCCTCGCCGATCATACGGAGGTAGAGGTCGAAGCCGACGCCGGCGATGTGGCCGGCCTGCTCGGCGCCGAGGAGGTTGCCCGCGCCGCGGATCTCGAGGTCCTTCAGCGCGACCTGCATGCCGCTGCCGAGCTCGTTGTTCGCCGCGATCGTCTCGAGGCGGTCGTGCGCGGTCTCGGAGAGCGGTTTCGCGGGATCGTAGAGGAAGTACGCGTAGGCGCGCTCGCGGCCGCGACCGACGCGACCGCGCAGCTGGTGGAGCTGGCTCAGGCCGTACTTGTCGGCCCGGTCGATGATGATCGTGTTCGCGTTCGAGATGTCCAGGCCGGTCTCGATGATCGTCGTCGAGACGAGCACGTCGAACCTGCGCTCCCAGAAGTCGACCACGATCTGCTCGAGTGCGTGCTCGTTGAGCTGGCCGTGCGCGACGGCGATGCGGGCCTCCGGCACGAGCTCCGCGAGCTTCGCGGCCACCCGGTTGATCGACGAGACGCGGTTGTGCACGAAGAACACCTGTCCCTCGCGGAGCATCTCGCGTCGGATGGCGGCGGCGACCTGCTGGTCGGAGTACGGGCCGACGAAGGTGAGGATCGGGTGCCGGTCCTCCGGCGGCGTCGCCAGCGTGGACATCTCGCGGATGCCGGTCACGGCCATCTCGAGCGTCCGCGGGATCGGCGTCGCGCTCATCGCGAGGATGTCGACGTTCGTCTTGAGCTTCTTCAGCGCGTCCTTGTGCTCGACGCCGAAGCGCTGCTCCTCGTCGATGACGAGCAGGCCCACGTCCTTGAACCGAACCTTCTCGGTGAGGATGCGGTGGGTGCCGATGACCATGTCGACCGTGCCGTCGGCGAGGCCCGCGAGGGTCTCGCGCACCTCCTTGTCGGTCTGGAAGCGGCTCAGGGCGCGGATGTGGACCGGGAAGCCCGCGAACCGCTCCGAGAAGGTCTCGAAGTGCTGCTTCACCAGGAGCGTCGTCGGGACCAGCATCGCGACCTGCTTGCCGTCCTGGATCGCCTTGAACGCCGCGCGGACGGCGACCTCGGTCTTGCCGAAGCCGACGTCGCCCGCGAGCAGGCGATCCATCGGGATCGGCCGCTCCATGTCGGCCTTGACCTCGTCGATGGTCTGCAGCTGGTCGGGGGTCTCGGCGTACGGGAACGCCTCCTCGAGCTCGTGCTGCCAGGGCGTGTCGGACCCGAAGGCGTGGCCCTTGGCGGCCATCCTCGCCGAGTAGAGCTTGACGAGCTCGACGGCGATGTCGCGCACCGCCTTGCGGGCACGGCTCTTCGCCTGCGCCCAGTCGCTGCCGCCCATCTTCGACAGGCTCGGCGCCTCGCCGCCCACGTAGCGACTCAGCAGGTCGAGCTGGTCCATGGGCACGTAGAGGCGGTCGCCCGGCTGGCCGCGCTTGGATGCCGCGTACTCGAGCACGACGTACTCGCGGACCGTCTTGGGCGCGGGCTGCAGGCCCCCCGTTCGCCGCGGTCCCGTGGGCCGGGCGCCGGCCACCTCGCGCTGCACGAGCTCGACGAAGCGCCCGATGCCGTGCGTGGAGTGCACGACGTGGTCGCCCGCCTTCAGCTGCAGCGGATCGACCACGTTCCGCCGACGGCTCGCGAGCTTCTTGACCTGCCGGGTGTCGTACCCGGCCGAGCGGCCGTAGAACTCGGCCTCGGCGAGCAGGCCGAGCTTCGCCTCCGGCACCTCGAAGCCGGCCGACGCCTGCGCCTGGACGAGGTACGCCACGCCCGGCTCGAGCGCCTCGGGCACGGCGTCGACGAGACGGCCGGCCAGGCCGTGCTCGGCGAGCACGTCGCGCGCACGCTCGACCAGGCCGTGGCCCGCGGCCGCGACGACGAGGCTCCAACCTTCGCGCAGGCGTTCGCCGACGTGCGCGACCGCGCCCTCGACGTTCCCCTGGAAGCTCGGCACGGGGGTCGCCGCGACACGCACGTATGCGGCATCCGAATCGCCCGGCGCCTGGCCGACGGCCTCGACCGCGTCGCCCTGGTCGAAGCTCGAGAAGGTCCACCACACCCGCTGCGGGTCGGGTGCGCCCGGCGCGCTGAACAGGGCGGACTCGCGCAGCTCGCGCAACGTGAGGAAGTCGCCGGCGGCGAGGTCGATCGGCGCCGCCGCCCCCGCGGTCGCGGCGTTCCACGCCGCGGCCAGGAACTCGCGGTTGGTCTCGGCGAGGCTCACCGCGCGGCCCGCGACGCGCTCCGGGCCGACGACGGCGACCGCCGCGCCCTCGGGCAGGTACGACGTGATGGGCACGAGCCGGTCGAGCAGGGCGGGCGCGAGCGACTCCATGCCCTCGACGGGGATGCCCTCGGCGATCCGCTCGAGCATGCCGGAGAGGTTCGGGAACTCGTGCACCATCTCGCGGGCGCGCTGGCGCACGGGGTCGGTGAGCAGCAGCTCGCGGCTCGGGGCGAGCGTCACGCGCTCCACCGGATCGGGGAGCGACCGCTGGTCGGCGACGGAGAACGCGCGCAGTTCCTCGACCTCGTCGCCGAAGAAGTCGACGCGGACGGGATGGTCGGCGGTGGGCGGGAACACGTCGAGGATGCCGCCCCGGACGGCGAACTCGCCGCGTCGGGAGACCATGTCGACCCGTGCGTAGGCGAGGTCGACGAGTTCCTCGGCGATCGCCGCCAGATCGTATCCGCGACCTCCGGCGACGAGCTCGATCGGCTCGCGGCCGGCGAGGTTGTCCGCGACCGGCTGCAGGGCCGCGCGCACCGACGCGACCACCACGAGCGGATGACGTGCGCCATCGGCCGCCCAGGTCGACATGCGGCGGATGGCGTGGAGGCGCCGGCCGACGGTCTCGGCGCTGGGGCTCAGCCGCTCGTGCGGCAGCGTCTCCCAGGCGGGGAACTCGAGGATCTCGGCCGTCTCGAGGTACGGCGCGAGCGATGCGCGGAGCGCTTCGCCCTCGCGGCTCGTGGCGGTGACGACCAGCAGCGCCGCGGGCCGGCCGGCCTCGGCGCGGCGCCGGAGGAGCCCGGCCAGCAACGGCGCATCGAGTCCGGCGACGGCCGAGAAGTCGGCGTTCCGCTCCGCCTCGGCGAGGGCTCGGTCGATCGTGGAGGCGCGCGAGAGCGCCGTGTTCAAGCCCTGCAGGATCACCGGAGCAGTCTACGCGCGCCGTCCGACAGCGGGCCGGGTCGGTGCGCGCCGCTAGCATGGTCGCCGCCCGTACCCACCGGAAGGACCCGCATGATCATCGCCGCCGCAGACGGCTCCGCCCTCGGCAACCCCGGCCCGGCAGGCTGGTGCTGGTACGTCGACGACGGCTGCTGGGCCGCCGGCGGCTGGCCGCGGGCCACGAACAACCAGGGCGAGCTCACCGCCGTGCTCGAGCTGTTCCGCGCGACCGCGCACCTCGACGACGAGCTGCTCGTGCAGTGCGACAGCCAGTACGTGATCAACGCCGTGACGAAGTGGATGCCGAACTGGAAACGCAAGGGATGGCGCAAGGCCGACGGCTCCCCCGTGCTGAACCGCGACCTGATGGAGGCGCTCGACGCCGAGCTCGCCGGTCGCCGCTACCGGTTCGAGTGGGTGCGCGGCCACGCGGGGCACCCCGCGAACGAGGCGGCCGACGATCGTGCCCGCGCGGCCGCGACCGCGTACCGCGCCGGCAGCGACGTCCCCCGCGGTCCCGGCTGGACCCGATCGTGCGAGCCGGACGGCGCGGACGCCCCAGGGCTCGCGCGCTCGTCGGCCGCGACGAGCGCGGCGGCCGTCGCGGATCCCGTGCCGGCGTCCGCCGTGGTCGCGGACCGCGAGGCGGAGGACGCCGCGCTGTTCGACTTCGACGACCCGAGCGCGGACTGGCGCACGCTCTCGCTCGAGCTCACGACCGAGGAGCACACGCGCCTGGTCGAACGCGCCCGCGACGCCGGACTGACGCCGGAGGAGTTCCTGCGCGGGCTGATCTAGACGTCCCCGCCGTCGCAGTCAGGTGCCCGCCGGCATCGTCGCGGCGACGTACCCGGCGACGTAGAGCGGCACGTACACGAGTCCCACGAGCACCGCGTGGGTGACGACGAAGCCGATCGCGTCGACCGCACGACCCGGATGCGCGAAGTGCTCGCGCAGCTTCACGAGCATGGACCCGGGATGCCGGACGTCCCAGCTGTTGAACCGGAGGAATCGGCCGAGGTAGACGCCCACCGCACCCAGCAGGATCACGGCGCCCGCGAACCACCAGCTCCACGACGGGGGCCCGCCTGCGCCGCCCGCCGGGTCGTCGACGAGCACGATGAACCCGGTCTGCACGATGCCGAGGCCGAGCACCGCGTTCGCGATCCCGGAGAGGGTGAGCGCCAGGGTCTGGACGAGGTCGTACCAGAGCGGGACCGTGTCGTCCGGACCGCGGTGGCTCAGGTTCAGCTCCGTGATCAGGTAGATCGAGTTCGGGAAGAACAGGACCCACAGCCCCGTCGCGACGGTGAGGTACGCCCACTCGAGGACCGGCGCCGCGGCGGCGAGCGGCCCCGGGAGCGAGACCAGCACCGGCACCAGCGCGAACAGGAACACGAACACGAGCACCGCCCCGCCGACCGGGACCAGCGACAGCGCCAGGTTCACGAGCATCGGCCGGTACACCCGCACCCCGTACAGCCGGGCCCGGAGCCCGATCAGCAGGAGCGCGTAGGCGTTGAGCAGCAGCAGCGCGATCGCGCAGACGCCGACGACCATGGCCTGACCGGGCGGAGCTCAGCCGGACGTCGTGCTTGCGACGTACAGGCCGCCCGAGACCAGCACGAGGATGAGGATGAGGACGCCGATGAGCACCCCGATCCATCCGAGGATCACCGCGGCGAGCGCGAGGCCCCGACCCCGCTCCCCGGTCCGCTTGATCTGCGAGAGCGCGATGTAGCCGAACACCAGGCCGAGGATGCCGGTGAACCAGACGGTGACGAACGCGACGATCGCCCACAGGTTCCAGCGGTCGCCGGCCGGGGCGGGAGGAGGAGTGGTCATTGCCGCAGGGTACGTGCCGGATCCGTCGGCGCGTTGCGACCCGCGGGCGAGTCGCGTTCGGATACCGTCGGCGCATGACCCGTCGCCCTGCACGACGGCGACCCGGCCTGACCCTCGTCTCCGTCATCGCCGTCGCCGTGCTCGTCCTCATCGCCTGGATCGCCACGCGCTCCGTGCCCGATCCGAGGCCGGCCACGACCGCGGCCGCCGAGGGCGAGCTCACCGAGGTGTTCGACGAGGTCGAGCGGACCATCCCCGCGGCCATGGTGCTGGACTCGACCCAGTCGAGCGAGGTGGAGGACTGCGTGACCGGGAACGGCGGAAGCGAGGTACACGTGCGCCGCGTCGTCGACCTCGATCCGGCCCTCGACCGGATGGCGTGGATCAACGCGCTCGGGCAGGAATTCGCCCCCGCGGACGGCTGGGAGTACCGCGGACCGGCGTACCGCACGGAGCCGCTCCGGGCCAAGCTCGTCGACCGGCGGCTCCTGGTCACGCGGATCACGGCGAGCATCGAGAGCGGGTCCCCGCGGATCATCCTGACGTCGACGAGCCGCTGCACGCAGCCGTCGGGGTGACCCCGGACGAGGTCGGCGCCGTCACGGCGTCCGCGGCCCGCCGTCAGGCCGGCGAGTGGAAGCGCTGCTGTGCCGCCACGAGGCCGAGCTCGACGACGGCCTCCACGGCGTCCGCGGCATCCGACAGCAGGTTCGGCAGCGCGGCGCGCTCGGGCCCGGCGAAGTCGCGCAGCACGTAGTCGGCGGCATCCATCCGGCCGGGCGGTCGGCCGATGCCGACCCGGACGCGCGTGAAGTCGGGCGATCCGGCCGCCTTCTGGATGTCGCGGAGGCCGTTGTGGCCGCCGTGACCGCCGCCGCGCTTCAGCCGCACGGTGTCGAACGGGATGTCGAGCTCGTCGTGCACGACGACGAGTCGATCGACGCCGAGCGAGTAGAACTTCAGCAGCGCCGAGACGGGCCCGCCGGAGGTGTTCATGTAGCTGTTGGGCTTCGCGAGCACGAGCTTCGGACGGCCCGGGCCGAGGAATCCCTCGGCGACGCGCGAGGGCGTCTTGTGGCTCTTGAAGGTCGCTCCGATGCGCGCGGCGACTTCGTCGGTCACCATCTGGCCGACGTTGTGGCGGTTGCCGGCGTACTGGGCCCCCGGATTGCCGAGGCCGACCACGAGCCAGGTGTTCTCGGACACGGCCTCGTCCTTCCGGCGGTGCAGGAGGCGTTCGATGAGGTTCACGGATGCCTCCGGGCGGGTGGTGGTGGGAACGGCGGAGGGCCCGCGGCCCCGCGATCCGAGCGTACCCGGATGCGGTGCCGCGGACCCTCGCGACGAAGCGGGATCGATTACTCGGCCGACTCGCCCTCGGCGGCCTCGTCCTCGGCGGCCTCGGCCTCGGCGGCCTCCTCGCCCTCGGCCTCCTCGGGCTCCTCGCCCAGGTCGACCTTCTGCGGCACGTGGACGTTGACGACGAGCACGTCCTCGTCGGTGACCAGGGTCGCGCCCTTGGGCAGCTCGACCTCCTTGGCCAGGACCTGCGAGCCCTCGTCGAGGCCCTCGACGCTCACGACGACGTTCTCGGGGATGTGGGTCGCCTCGACCTCGAGGAGCAGCGTGTGCGCGTCGAGGTCGGCGATGGTGCCGGAGACCGGCTCGCCCTCGACGTGCACCGGCACCTCGACCTGGACCTTCTCGCCGCGCTTGATGACGATGAGGTCGATGTGCTCGATGATCTGGTGCACCGGGTCCTTCTGGACGTCCTTGACCAGGGCGAGCTGGCTCTTGCCCTCGAGCTGGAGGTCGATCACGGCGTTGGCCTTGCGGATGAGCAGGGCGGTCTCGTGGCCGGGCAGGGTCACGTGCTTCGGCTCGCCGCCGTGGCCGTACAGGACGGCGGGGATCTTGTGGGCGGCGCGGATCTTGCGCGCCGCGCCCTTGCCGAAGGACTCGCGCAGCTCGGCGACGATCTTGTTGTCTTCGTCCATGGTGATGGCTCCTTGCGGGCTCGCGGCCCAGAGTGGGTTCTGTTGTGTCATCTCGAACGACCGGCACTGCGTCGGGCGCAGCCAGCGTGAGGAACAGCCGTGAGTCTCGTTCCACCGCGTCGATCACGGATGCCGCAGCCGGACGAACCGGCCTCCGGCGGCATCCCTCGCCGAAGTTCAATCGCTCAGTCTACCGGATGTCGTGAGAGCATCGTGCGCGTGAGCACCGCGGGCGCCCTCTGGCGGTCGTCGCACCCCGGTCCGACGACCGTCGTCACCTCGCTCGCGGTCGCGCTGGGCTGGTCGGCCGCGCTCGATCCCGCACGCCTCGCGCTGCTCGCGCTCGCGGTGTTCGCGGGCCAGCTGTCGGTCGGCATCTCGAACGACGCGATCGACGCCCCGCGGGATCGCGCCGCCGCGCGACGGGACAAGCCGATCGCACGCGGTGACGTCACGACCGGCGTCGCCTGGGGAGCGGCCCTCGCGGCGCTCGGCGCGGCGCTGCTGCTCTCCGCGCTCCTCGGCTGGGGCATGCTCGGCGCGCATGCGCTCGCCCTGGGGTCGGCCTGGGCGTACAACGCGGGCATGAAGTCGACGGTCGCGTCGATCGTCCCGTTCCTCGTGAGCTTCGGGATCTTCCCGAGCCTCGCGACCCTCTCGGGCCCGATGCCGGTCGTCGCCCCGGCGTGGGCGTGGCTCGCCGGCGCGGCCCTCGGCGCTGCGGTGCACCTGACGAACGTGCTGCCCGACCTCGAGCAGGACGCGGCGACCGGGGTGCGCGGACTCCCCCACCGGTGGGGGCCGAGGACCTCGGCCGCCGTCGCCGCCATCGCGGTCGTGGGTGGCGGACTGGCGGCGCTCGTCGGCCCCTCCGGCGGCGACGCCTCCGCGATCCCCCCGTTCTCCTGGGCGTGCTTCGCCGCCGTCGTGATCGTCGCGGCGGCGACGCTCGCCATGGCCGTCCTCCGGCCGCCGTCGCGCGCGCTCTTCCGGCTCGTGATGCTGGCCGCCCTGCTCCTGGCGGTGCAGCTGGTCGCCGCGGGCCGCGTGCTCGCGAGCTGAGGCCAAGGTGCGGTCCGGTCCCGGTCAGAACATCGAGGGAACGGGACGGTCCGGGTACAGCTCCTGCATGGCCCGGTCGTACCGCCGGCGCATGAGCAGCAGGTAGAGCACGCGGATCGGCGCGGGGACGTTGGCGTGGTACCACGCCTCGCGCTCGTCCTCCGGGACGCTCGCGAGCAGCAGGCCGAGCTGGAGCGACAGGACGTCCCTCGGGAACTCTTTCCGTCGCGCCATGAGCTCGGCCCGCGTGTGGGCCTCCAGCTGGTCCCACTCCCGCTGGGACATGACCTCTCCGGCGACCGGGAGGATGTCCTGCTCCTCACGGCCGAGGTGCACGGCGAGCGTGTCGCGGAGCTCCTCGATGTCGGAGGCGAACGCGTCGCGCCGCGCGGCGTCCGCGTGCCCGACCCATGGGTCGAGCTGGGGCTCGATGCGCTCGAGCCGCGCCGCCACCTCGGCGTGCTGCGCCCGCATCAGCTCGACGTGCGCGGCGCAGCCGGGCGCCCGGGCGGACAGGCGGTCCCAGAGCACGGTGTCCTCGGTGCGGTGATGGAGGTGGAGGGCGAAGAAGTCGAGCCGCGCGTAGACGGCCACGACCTCGGCGCGGGCCACGTCGCCGTCGTCGACGTCGCGCACGAGCAGGGGAAGCTCACGGTACAGCCAGCGGAAGATGCGGTGGACGAGGATCATGCCCGACGTGTCGCATCCGGCGACCTCCCCGGCCGGCAGCGCGCCGGAGGAGGGCAGCTTCTCGACCATGTCCACCCCGATCCCGTCACGGGCGGCGGCAGCCTGCCGCATCCCGCGGCGAACGCCCGGAGTCTACACCTGGCCCGCACCGGACGGCGGGGACGAGCGTCGCGCGGGACCGAAGTCGATTGCGGGCGACGGCGGCCGGGAAATACACTCGCGCCGTGGAGGAACCGCCCACGGGTGGTGCGCACGCCACCCGTCCGAGTCGGCCCGATCCCGCGGCGAGGAGACGCCGCTGGGAGCGCCACATCGTGGTGGACGCGACCGTCCACCACCCCGTCGAGGTGGTGTTCCCGTACCTGGCCGATCCGATGCGCTGGCACGAGTTCGCCCCGGCGGTCGCATTCCGGCGGCGCTTCGACGACGGGCCCGTCCGGGTCGGCACGAGGTGGATGGCCACCGACCGCATCGGCCCGTTCCGGGCGCACTTCATCGACACGCTCGAGCACCTCGAGGAGGACCGGTGCGTCGTGTGGTGGTCCTCGGCGCCCTGGAACGCCCGTGTCGAGTACGCGTGCCGCGCGTCGGGCGGCATCACGCGGATCCGGGCGGACTACTTCGGAGAACTCTCCGGCGCGCTGCGCTGGCAGGTCGGATGGCTGCCCGACTGGGCGACCCACCACCTGATCCTCGCGAGGGACTTCCGCCGGCTCGACCGGCTGCTCACCCGGAGGAGCCGGGCGGCGCTGCGGTGGCGGCGACAGCGGGGCGTCGCGGACGACTGACCGTCGCGCCCCCCGGGCCCGTCGCCGATCACCCGTCGCGGTCGAATCCCATCGCGTACGCGTGCGCGAAGAGCCGATCGAGCGGCGGCGCGAACGCGGTGCGAAGCGCGGTGCGGCGCAGGGCGTCGGCGGCGCCCGACCGGGGGCGGCCGAGCGCCGTGTTCGCGCCCGCCAGCCCGGCGGCGATCCGCGCGGAGGACACCCGTCGCCGCTCCCAGCGCGCGAGCTCGGGTCCCGGCTCCCTCCCGGAGGCGATCCAGCGCTCGAGCAGGGGCGCGAGCGCGACCGCGTCGAGGAGGCCGAGGTTCATGCCCTGTCCGCCGATCGGGCTGACCTCGTGCGCGGCATCGCCGAGCACGAACACGCGCCCGCGCCGCATCGACGATGCCACGAACCGCCGAACGCCGAACGCGGCGGCCTCGGTGATCGCGTCGGCGGCGCCGGGCTCGCCGCGCGCCGCGAGCGCCCGGCGCAGGCGCGAGGCCCGAGTCGCGTCGTCGGTCTCGCCGCCGGGCGGGTCCCAGGCGACGAACCGCCGCCGGCCGTCGGGGAGCGGGAAGGACTCGAGCACGCCCGCCCGGTGCAGGTGCACGACCGCCATGTCGGCGTCGTCCCGCTCGCCCACGCCGGCGTCCGCCATGAGGTAGCGGTCGTCGTAGTCGCGAGCCGCCGCCGCGCCGTGCCGGAACACGAGGCCGCGCCCCGCCCCGCCCGTGGCGACGGCGACGATCCGCGCCCGGCGCTCGACGACCCGGCCTTCGACCTCGACCCGCACGACGACGTGGTCCGCACGGCGCACGAGCGCGAGCACCGTCGCGCCCCGCACCGGTTCCGGGCCGCCCGCGGCGAGCGCCGCCTCGGTCCGGTGCTGGGGCTGGGTCGCGACGAACGGGAACCGCACCCCCAGGCGGTCGAAGCGGACCACGCCGAGGAGGGCGCCGCCCGAACGGGCCTCGCCCCGCGAGACCCGCACGGCGCCCGCGAGGAGGCGGTCGGTGATCCCGGACGGCTCGAGCGCGGCGAGGACCGGCGGATGCACGCCCACGGCGCGGCTTCCGCGCCCGGCCGCGGCGCGCCGTTCGAGGAGCTCGACGTCGAGTCCGCGCCGGCAGAGCTCGGAGGCGAGCAGCAGGCCGACGGGTCCAGCACCGACGACGATCGCATCGCGCAGCGGGCTCGCAGGCATGGTTCACGATATCCGGGTCGCCGCCGGACCCGTGCCGGCCCGCCGATATGCTCGCCGCATGGGTTCCCGCCTGCACGATCTCGCCGTCGAGCACCTCGGCTCGCGGATCGTCTCGGGCGAGCTCGCGCCGGGGACCGTGCTGCGCACCGAGGTGCTCGAGGCGGACCTGCAGGTGTCGCGGTCGGTGGTGCGCGAGGCGGTCCGCGTCGCGCAGTCGCTCGGACTGGTGGAGTCCGTTCGGCGCGTCGGCATCCGCGTGCGGACGATGGACGCATGGAACCTGTTCGACCCGTCGGTGATCCGCTGGCGCCTCGGGTCCGGACGCAAGGGCGAGCAACTGCGTTCGCTCACCGAGCTTCGGACGGCGGTGGAGCCGGTCGCGGCCGAGCTCGCGGCCCGGTTCGCGCGGCCGGATGACGGGACCGACCTCATGGCGATCGCGGCCGCCATGCGGGCGGCGGGCAGGGCGGGCGATGCCGAGGCGTTCCTGGAGCGCGACATCGCCTTCCACCGCGCCGTGCTGCGCGCGTCGGGCAACGAGATGTTCGCGGGCCTCGGCGATGCGATCGGCGAGGTGCTGTCCGGCCGCGCCTCCAGCGGCCTGATGCCGGCGCGCCCGAGCGAGGACGCGATGCAGTGGCACGTCGACGTCGCCGACGCGATCCTCGCCGGGAGGCCCGACGCGGCGCGGGAGGCCATGCTCCGGGTCCTGGGCCGGACCGCCGACGACGTGGAGCGGACGTGGCAGGATCTCCCCCGGTCCTGGCCGGCGTCGTAGCCTTTTAAATCATACGTATTGCCTGCAATACTGGTTGACGTCAGATTCTCGAACGGCGCCGCCCTGCTAGCGTGGTGCCGAACCCCACCGACGCAGGAGCCGTGAGCATGTCCGAGAGCACCACCACCGCCAGCGCGAACATCGGAGTCGTCGGCCTCGCCGTCATGGGCTCGAACCTCGCCCGCAACCTCGCCGGGCGCGAGGGGAACACGGTCGCGGTCTTCAACCGCCACCCCGGCCGGACGCGCGACCTCGTCACCGAGCACCCGGAGGCCGGATTCGTCCCCTCGGAGAGCTACGACGACTTCGTCGCCTCGCTCGCGCGGCCCCGCACCGCGATCATCCTGGTGAAGGCGGGAGCGCCGACCGATGCCGTGATCTCCGAGCTCGCGTCGCGGTTCGAACCGGGCGACATCATCGTCGACGGCGGCAACGCGAACTTCCACGACACGATCCGCCGCGAAGCCGACCTGAAGGCCAGCGGCATCCACTTCGTCGGCATGGGCGTGTCCGGCGGCGAGGAGGGCGCCCTGCACGGACCCTCGCTCATGCCGGGCGGCACGGCGCAGTCGTACGAGACGCTCGGCCCGATCCTGCGCACCATCGCCGCGGTCGCGCCCGACGGCGAGCCCTGCGTGACGCACGTCGGCACCGACGGCGCGGGCCACTTCGTCAAGATGGTGCACAACGGCATCGAGTACGCCGACATGCAGCTCATCGCCGAGGCCTACGACCTCATCCGCCGCGGCACCGGCAAGTCTCCGACCGAGATCGCCGACGTGTTCGCCGAGTGGAACACCGGCGAACTCGAGAGCTACCTCATCGAGATCACGGCCGAGGTGCTGCGCCAGGTCGACGCCGAGACGGGCGAGCCCCTCGTCGACGTCATCCTCGACGAGGCCGGCGCGAAGGGCACCGGCGCCTGGACCGTGCAGAACGCGCTCGACCTCGGCGTGCCCGTCTCCGGCATCGCGGAGGCGGTCTTCGCCCGGAGCCTCTCCTCGCGCCGCGCGCAGCGCGATGCGGCAACCGACCTTCCCGGCCCGGAGACCGAGTGGACGGTCGATGACGTCGACGCGTTCATCGAGGACGTGCGCCTCGCGCTGTACGCCTCGAAGATCGTCGCCTACTCGCAGGGGTTCGACGAGATCATCGCCGGCGCCGAGCAGTTCGGATGGGACGTGCACAAGGGCGACATCGCGAAGATCTGGCGCGCCGGATGCATCATCCGCGCCCGCTTCCTCAACCGCATCGCCGACGCCTACGCCGACGACCCGTCGCTGGTCGCGCTCGCGGTCGCACCGTACTTCCGCGACGCGATCACGGGCGGCCAGTCCGCGTGGCGCCGCATCGTCGCCACGGCCGCGGAGGCCGGCATCCCGACCCCCGCGTTCTCGTCCTCGCTCGCGTACTACGACGCGCTGCGCGCCGACCGCCTGCCCGCGGCCCTCGTGCAGGGGCAGCGCGACTTCTTCGGGGCGCACACCTACCGGCGGGTCGACAAGCCCGGCGTCTTCCACACGCTGTGGTCGGGCGATCGCACCGAGGTCGACGTCACGCCGTCGAGCTGAGGCCGACCCGGCCGACGGGCCGCCCGGGTCGACCGGGCGGCCCGGCATCCCACCCGAGGAAGGGAGCGCCGCGTGCGCGAACCGTCGTGGCGCCGTGACGGCGTCGAACCGGACTACCGGTTCACCCTCGCCAACGAGCGCACGTTCCTGGCGTGGATCCGCACGGCGCTCGCGCTGCTCGCCGGCGGCGTGCTGCTCCACCAGTTCGCCACGGCGCTCGAGCCCCGCGTCGTCGTCCTGGGGCTCGCGATCCTGCTCGCCGTGGCGTCCGCCGCGCTTAGCGTGGGCGCCTACACGCGCTGGCGCGCCAACGAGATCGCGATGCGCCGCAACGGCCCGCTGCCGTTCAGCTGGGTGCTGCCCGTGATCGGCGGAGTCGGTCTTATCGCCTCAGCCGTCCTCGCGGTCCTCTTCGTGGTGACCGCGTGAGCGATGCCGCGACCCCGCCACGCGACCCGGGCCTGCAGCCCGAGCGCACCGCGCTGGCGTGGTCGCGGACCTCGTTCGCCATCGCCGTGAACGGGATGCTGGTGCTGCGCGAGGGGCTCGTCGGCGACCGGCCGTCGCTCGTCGCGGCGTCGGCGGTGGTCTTCGTCGGCGCCGTCGTGATCCTCGCGGCCGGCTGGCAGCGCCGGCGCGTACTCGATGCGCTCGGCGAGCCGGCGCCGCTGCCGCTCCCGCTGGCCTGGACGGTGCTCGGGGCCACCCTGTTCGCGGGCGTCGCCGCGGTCTGGTCGATCCTGGCCGGGAGCACCTGGTGAGCAGCGACCGCGGCGCCGGCGACCGGGACGAGTGGGACGAGCTCGACGGGCCGGTCTTCGGCGAACGGCGGCGGCGCGTACTGCGCATCGCCGTGCTGCTCGCGCTCGCCGCGATGGTGCTGCCGATCGTGCTCTCCGGCATCGGCGTCGCCCGGTCCGCCGCGGCGCGCGCGTGCGACGCCTACGTCGCCGACGTCAGCCGGATCGACGAGTCGCGCGTCGAGTTCGACCTGTTCGCGCAGGGCGGTCCGGGCTGGCTGTGCCTCGCCGTCTCCCCGTCGGGCGGCTCGATCGTCATCGGCAACCTCGGGCTCATGCCCGCCGCGCCGAAGCCGGCCCTCCCCGGACGCGACGCCTAGGCGCGACCGCCGCCGCTGCGCGCCGCGCGGCACCCGGCGGCGCGGCGCCCGGTCACTCGGAGCCCAGCTGCTCCCGGACCTCGCGGCGGATGACCTTGCCGATCAGCGAGCGCGGCAGCTCGTCGACCGCGACGACCCGCCGCGGCACCTTGTAGGGCGTCAGCCGGTCGCGGACCTCGGTGCGGATCCCGTCGGCGTCGAGCGCGGCGCCCTCGCGCAGCACGACCGCGGCGACGACCTCCTCGCCCGAGTGCTCGCTGGGCATGCCGACGACCGCGCAGTCCTCCACATCGGGGTGCTGCCGGATCGCGTCCTCGACCTCGCTCGGCGCGACGTTGAACCCGCCGGTGATGATGAGCTCCTTGATCCGGTCGACGATGCGGACGAAGCCGTCCTCGTCGATCGTCACGATGTCGCCCGTGCGGAACCACGGCGCACCGCCGGCGGGATCGTCGACGAACACCGCCGCCGTCTCCTCCGGCTTGTGCCAGTAGCCGCCGAACACCTGGGGCCCGCGCACGACGAGCTCGCCGCGCTCGCCCGCGGGCACGTCGCGCATCGGGTCGTCGGGGTCGACGACCCGGCACTCGGTGTCGGGCAGCGGAAGGCCGACCGTGCCGGCCTTCCGGTTGTCGGCGACCGGGTTGGCCATGAGCACCGGCGAGCACTCCGACAGGCCGTAGCCCTCGACGAGGTACCCTCCCGTACGCTCCTCCCACGGCTCGACGACCGATGCCGAGAGCGGCATAGCACCGGAGATCGCGATGCCGATGCCCTGGAGCGAGACGCCGCGTTCGGCGGCGGCACGCGTGAGCCGCTCGTAGATCGGCGGCACGGCAGGCAGGAAGGTCGGCGGATGGCGACGCACCGCACGCAGCACGAGGTCCGGGTCGAACCGCGGGAACAGCACGAGCCGCGAGCCCATGCTCATCGCGAACGTGAGGCAGAGGGTCAGGCCGTAGGCGTGGAACATCGGCAGCACCGCGTACACGACCGATTCGCCGCGCGCCTGCTCCGGCACCCACGAGCGCGCCTGCGCCGCGTTCGCGAGCAGGTTGGCATGCGTGAGCGTGGCGCCCTTCGGGCTGCCGGTCGTCCCGCTGGTGTACTGGATGAGCGCGACGTCGCCGACGCCGGGCGCCGGCACGTCCGCCGAGATGCGATCGGAGGCCAGCAGGTCTCGCCAGGTCGTGGTGCCGTGCACCTCGGTCGTGAGCGCCGCGCGGGCCTCACGTGCGCGCGCGATCGGCAGCCGCAGCGCGGCACGCGTGCGGAACGGCATGGCCCGGGTGAGGTCGACCGACACGATGTGGCGCAGTGCGAGGTCGCCGGGGAAGTCCTGCAGGCTCGCCACGACCTTGTCCCACGCGATCACCACGCGGGCGCCGTGGTCCTCGAACTGGTGGCGGAGCTCGCGGGGCGTGTAGAGCGGGTTGTGCTCGACCACGATGGCTCCGAGCCGGAGCACCGCGTAGAACGCGACGATGTGCTGCGGGCAGTTCGGCAGCACGATCGCGACCGGATCGCCCGCTCGCACGCCGAGCCGGCGCAGC
Organism: Agromyces litoreus; assembly: GCF_040496015.1. NCBI lineage: Bacteria > Bacillati > Actinomycetota > Actinomycetes > Micrococcales > Microbacteriaceae > Agromyces > Agromyces litoreus. The sequence continues at coordinate 39,741 of NZ_JBEPKA010000004.1, read as the reverse complement.
CCCTCGGCCGCGCGGTCGATCTGCTCCCCGAGGTCGCGGTAGCTCGTCGTGCGGCCGAAGAACTCCAGGGCGGGGCGATCCGGGTACCGGGCGACCGTGTCGTGGATCAGGTCGATGAGCGAGCCCTCGGGCGCCGGCAGGGAGTGCGGGACACCGGGCGGGTAGCTCGTCAGCCAGGGCTTCGCCATGGCATCGCCCATCAGGCCGCCCCGTCGAACATGCTCGTGACGGAACCGTCCTCGAAGACCTCGTGGATGGCACGCGCCAGCAGGGGCGCGATCGGCAGCACCGTCAGGCGGTCCCAGCGCTTCTCCGCGGGCAGCGGCAGCGTGTCGGTGACCACGACCCGGTCGATGAAGTCGGACTGGAGGATCTCGGTCGCCGGGTTCGAGAACACCGCGTGCGTGGCTGCGACGACGACGCCGGTCGCGCCGTTGGCCTTGAGCGCCTCGGCGGCCTTCACGATCGTGCGGCCGGTGTCGATGAGGTCGTCCACCAGCAGGCAGACGCGCCCGTCGACCTCGCCGACGATCTCGTGGACCGAGACCTGGTTCGGCACCAGCGGGTCACGGCGCTTGTGGATGATCGCGAGCGGCACGCCCAGCTTGTCGGACCAGATGTCGGCGACGCGCACGCGGCCCATGTCGGGCGAGACCACGGTCAGGGTCTCGGGGTCGAGCGAGTTCTTGAACTCCTCGAGCAGCACGGGCATGGCGAACAGGTGGTCGACGGGACCGTCGAAGAACCCCTGGATCTGGGCGGCGTGGAGGTCGATCGACATGATCCGGTCGGCGCCCGCGGCCTTGTACAGGTCGGCGACCAGGCGCGCCGAGATCGGCTCGCGGCCGCGGCCCTTCTTGTCCTGTCGGGCGTACGGGTAGAACGGCGAGACCACCGTGATCCGCTTGGCCGAGGCGCGCTTGAGCGCGTCGACCATGATGAGCTGCTCCATGAGCCACTCGTTGATGGGCGACGCGTGCGACTGGATCACGAACGCGTCGGCGCCGCGCACGCTCTCGTCGTACCGGGCGTACAGCTCGCCGTTGGCGAACGTGCGCGCATCGGTCGGGACGAGCTCGCTGCCGAGCTCAGCGGCGATGTGCCGTGCGAGCTCCGGGTGCGCGCGCCCCGACACGAGCACGAGGCGCTTCGATCCGGTGGTCTCGATTCCCGACATGGTCACAGTCCTTCCCGCCGGCATCGCCGTCGTCTCACTCCCCGTCGGTCTCACCCGCCTCGCGCGCGTCCTCGGCCGCCTTCGCCGCCGCGGACCCGGCCCGATGCTGCTGGACCCATCCCTCGATGTTGCGTTGGGGGGCGACGTTGACGGCGAGCGACCCGGCCGGCACGTCCTTCCGGACGACCGTGCCCGCCCCCGTGTACGCTCCGTCCCCAATCGTAACGGGCGCGACGAACACGCCGTGCGACCCCGTGCGCACGTGCGATCCGATCGTCGTGCGGTGCTTCTCGACCCCGTCGTAGTTCGCGGTGATCGAGCCGGCGCCGACGTTCGAGCCGAGCCCGATCTCGGTGTCGCCGATGTAGGAGAGGTGGGGCACCTTGCTGCCCGCACCGATCCGCGCGTTCTTGGTCTCGACGAAGGTGCCGATCTTGCCGTCGGCGTCGAGCACCGTCCCCGGGCGCAGGTACGCGAACGGCCCGACCGTCGCATCCGGGCCGATGACGGCGAGCGTGGCATCCGCTCGCCTGATCTCGGCGCGCTCGCCGACCTCGCAGTCGAGCAGCGTCGAGTCCGGACCGATGACGGCGCCCGACGCGATCGCCGTGGCGCCCTTGAGCTGGGTCCCCGGGCGGATGGTGACGTCGGGCTCGATGCGGACCGCGAGGTCGATCCAGGTCGTCGCCGGGTCCTCGATCGTGACGCCGTTCAGCTGCCATCCGCGGACGATGAGGGCGTTCAGCCGCGCCGCGGTCTCGGAGAGCTGGGCGCGGTCGTTGACGCCCGCCACGAGCCAGGCCTCGCTGACCGGTCGGGCCTTCACCTCCGAGCCCGCCGCGCGCAGCAGCGCGATGATGTCGGTCAGGTACTTCTCGCCCTGCGCGTTCTCGGTCGTGAGGTTCGCGAGCTGGTCGCGCAGCGCGTGCACGCCGAACGCGTAGACGCCCGCGTTGATCTCGTCGATCGCGAGCTCGTCCTCGGTGGCGTCCTTCTGCTCGACGATGCGGTCGAAGGCCCCCTCGGCGCTGCGGACGATGCGGCCGTAGCCGGTCGGATCGTCGTAGCGCGCGGAGAGCACGGAGGCCGCGAGCTCGTCGGCGCGGTGCCGCTCGAGCAGCTCGGCGAGCGTGGAGGCGTTCAACAGCGGCACGTCGCCGTTCAGCACCAGCACGTCGCCGGCGAAGTCGTCGGGCAGCGCCGCGACGGCCTGCTCGACCGCACGGCCGGTCCCGGGGACCTCGTCCTGGTCGACGATGATCGCGTTCGGCAGCTCGGCCTCGATCGCGCTCGCCACCAGGTCGCGCTCGTGCCGCACGACGGCGACCACGTGGGCCGCGTCGAGGGCGCGCGCGGTGGCGAGCACGTGGGCGACGATCGGGGCGCCGGCCAGCGGATGCAGGATCTTCGGCGTCGCCGACTTCATGCGCGTGCCCTGGCCGGCGGCCAGGACGATGATCGCGAGATTGTTGTCCATGCTCCGCCACCAGGATTCGAACCTGGGCCTCACAGCTCCAAAGGCTGTCGTGCTGCCGTTACACCATGGCGGACCGCGCCGGCGGCACCCGCCGAAACGCATCCCAAGTCTGCCACGGTGCCCAGGGTCGCCCGAACGCGTGGGCGACCCCTCGACGGATGGCGCCGGGTGGGATACTGGCCGCATGGCGACGACGGACCAGGACGAGGTGGACCGTATCGTCGATGACTGGGAACGCGAGCGCCCCGACCTGGACTTCTCGCCGCTGCAGGTGTTCTCGCGCGTGGGTCGGCTCTCGAAGCTGCTCGACCGGGCACGGCGCCAGGCGTTCGAGCGCTCGGAGCTCGAGTCGTGGGAGTTCGACGTGCTCTCCGCCCTGCGTCGCGCCGGTTCGCCGTTCCGGCTGCCGCCGAAGGCGCTGCTCGCGCAGACGCTCGTCTCGAGCGGGACGATGACCAATCGCATCGACCGCCTCGTCTCGCGCGGCCTCGTGACCCGCCAGACCGATCCGCACGACGGGCGCGGCATCCTCGTGGAGATGACCCCGGCGGGACTCACGCGGGTCGACGCCGCGATCACGCGACTCGTCGACGCCGAGGCGGAACTGCTCGAGGGGCTGCCGGCGGCGGAGCAGCGCCGGCTCGCCGCGCTGCTGCGCAAGCTCTCGCTCGGGTTCGCCTGAGCCCCGCACCGCCCCGGGAAGCACCTCGCGGCGTCGGACGCCTCAGCGACGGAGCACGCGCCCGGCCAGGCGGTTCCCGACCCCTTGCACGACCTGCACGAACACGACGATGAGCAGCACGGCCGCCCACGTCACGACGGGCTCGAACTGCCGGAAGCCGTAGAGCTGGGCGAAGTAGCCCAGTCCGCCTCCGCCGATGAGACCGGCCATGGCGGACATGTCGATGACCGCGATGACGATGAAGGTGTAGCCGAGGATCAGCGGGCCGAGCGCCTCGGGCACCACCACGGTCGCGAGGATCCGCCACGGTCCCGCGCCCATCGACCGGGCCGCCTCGATCACGCCCGGACGGACGGTCACGAGGTTCTGCTCGACGATCCGCCCGATCGCGAAGGCCGCGGCGAGCGACAGCGCGAAGATCGCGGCATCCGTGCCGATGCCGACGCCGATCACGGCGCGGGTCAGGGGCTGGACCGCTGCGATGAAGATGATGAACGGGATCGGGCGGAAGAAGTTTATGACGAGGTTCAGCACCTGGCTCACCGCCGTGCTCGGCAGCAGTCCGCCGCGGCGGGTGGCGTAGAGCCCGACGCCGAGCAGGAAGCCCCCGGCACCGCCGAAGAGCATCGTGAGGGCGACCATGTAGAGGGTCTCCCCCGCCGCCGCCCAGAACTCGGGCCCGAGCTCGATCAGCCGGTCCATCAGCGCACCTCCGTGACGTCGGCGTGGGCCGCGACCTCGGCCAGCGCGCGGTCGATCGCGGCGTCCTCGCCTCGCACGGCGAGCGTCAGGTGCCCGAAGGCGCGGCCGCGGATGTCGTTGATGCCGCCGTACACGAGCTCGAACTCGAGCCCGGCCTCGGCGAGGTCGAGGAACACCCGGGCCTGGGAGGCGTCGCCGTCGCGGAACGAGCACGTGACGATGCGCCCCTCGTGCCGTTCGCGCAGCACCGCGAGCTCGGCGGGCGAGGGCACGCCCTTGACGACCGTGCCGACGAACCGCTGCGACGACGGATGCCGCGGGCTCGAGAAGACGTCGAAGACGTCGCCGTGCTCGATCACCCGGCCGCCGTCCATCACGGCGACCTTCGTCGCGAGCGACTGGACGACGTCCATCTCGTGCGTGATGACCACGATCGTCACGCCCTGCTCCTCGTTGACGCGCCGGAGCAGCGCCAGCACCTCCTGCGTCGTCTCGGGGTCGAGCGCACTCGTCGCCTCGTCGGCGAGCAGGATCCGGGGACGGGTCGCGAGCGCGCGGGCGATCCCGACGCGCTGCTTCTGCCCGCCGGAGAGCTGGTCGGGTCGGGCGTCGGCCCGGTCGGCGAGCCCGACGAACGCGAGCAGCTCGTCGACCCGGGACCGGATGTCGGCACGCGACCAGCCGGCGACCTTCAGGGGGTAGGCGACGTTCGCGCGCACGGTCCTGGCCTCGAACAGCTCGAACTGCTGGAAGACCATGCCGATGCCGAGCCGGATGGCGCGGAGCTCACGCTCGCGCAGGGTGGTGATCTCGCGGCCGTCGATGCGGATCGAGCCGCTGGTGGCGGGTTCGAGCGCGTTGAGCAGGCGGACGAGCGTCGACTTCCCGGCGCCCGAGTAGCCGATGATGCCGAGGACGTCGCCGGCCTCGATGTCGAGCGTGACGTCGTCGACGGCCGTCACCGGTGCGGATCGCCGGTCGGCGGCGGGATAGGACTTGCTGACGTGCTCGAGGGTCACGAGCGCCATGCGGTACCTCCTGGTCGCACGCACGCGCGCGCGGGCGGGCGCGCCCGGTCGGGGCGCGCGCCGCCCCCGGCGCGTGGGGGGGTGGTTCGGTGCGGGCGATCAGTTCCGCGCGCGGGTGTCGTCCTCGACGGTCGCCAGCGAGGCCAGGAGTTCGTCGACCGGCGTGGTCAGCGCGACGGCGGTGTCGCCGGATGCCCGGAGCAGGCCCGCCTGCACCGCGGGATCGGTCTGGAAGATCTCGACGAGCCTCCGCAGCGTCGCATCGTCGGCGTCCTCGGCCCGGGTCGCGAAGACGTTCACGTACGGGAGCGCGTTCGGGTCGCTCGGGTCGTCCTGTGCGATGGCGTCGGCGAAGGTCAGGCCCGCGTCCTCGACGAAGTCGTTGTTGATGATCGCCGCGGCGACGTCGGGCAGGCTCGTCGGCGTGAGCGAGGCCTCGAGCGGGGTGACCTGCACGCGCGAGTCCGCCTCGACGATGTCGTCCACGGTCGAGAAGATCGAGCCGCCGCCGGCGAGCTCGATGAGGCCGGCGGACTGCAGCACCAGCAGCGAGCGCGCGAGGTTGGAGGGGTCGTCCGGTACGGCGACGGTGCTGCCGGCGGGGATGTCCTCGACCGAGTCGTACCCGAGCGAGTAGAGGCCGAGCGGATAGATCGCGGTCGCGCCGATCGGCACGAGGTCGGCGTCGGCCGACACGTTGTAGTCGGCGAGGTAGACGATGTGCTGGAACTGGTTGAGGTCGAGCTCGCCCTCGCTCACGGCCGGATTGGGCTGGGTGTAGTCGGCGAAGTCGACGATCTCCACGTCGATCCCGGCGTCGGCCGCCGCCTCCTCGAACGCGGGCCACTGCGGGTCGGACTTGCCGACCACGCCGATGCGGACGACGTCGCCGCCCTCGGCGGCGCCGGCCGACGAGCAGGCGGCGAGGCCGATGGCGAGCGGTGCGGCGGCGAGCGCCACGATGAGCTTGGTGGTGGTGCCGGGCATGGCGGGGGTTCCCTTTCGCGTGGGCGCGCGCGATCGGATGCTGGTGGCGGTGGTGCCTCGGGCACGACGAACCCCACCGCTGGTGGCGGTGGGGCATCGGTGCCGCGATCGCGGGCGCGCTCCCACGTTAGGCGAAGGATCTGCGTGCGAATGACCGCCTGGTCATCAGGAGTCACAGATCCTGCGATGTCACCCTTCGAGCTGCTCGGAAACTTCGAGCCAGCGCGTCTCGAGGTCGGCCACGGCGCCTTCGAGGTCGCGCAGCTCGTCGCCGAGCGCACCGAGGCCGACGTAGTCGGACTGGTCGTGGCGGGCGAGCTTCTCGTGCTGCGCCGCGATCTGCCCCTGGAGCTTCTCGAGTCGGCGGTCGATCGAGGCGAGCTCCTTCTCCGCGGCGCGACGGTCGGCGCCGGCGAGTGCCGGGACGGCCGGCGCCCCCGCCGTCGGGCCGGCGGCGGCCGACGGGCGCGTGGCCGGCGTGCCGGACGCGGACCCGCCGTCCGTCGCCTGCTGGCTCCGGAGCTCGAGGTACTGGTCGACGCCGCGGGGCAGGTCGCGGAGGTGCCCGTCGAGGATCGCGACCTGGCGGTCCGTGACGCGCTCGACGAGGTAGCGGTCGTGGCTCACGACGAGGAGCGTGCCCGGCCACGCGTCGAGCAGGTCCTCGATCGCGGCGAGCATGTCGGTGTCGAGGTCGTTCGTCGGCTCGTCGAGGATGAGCACGTTCGGCTCCTGCAACAGGATGAGCAGCAGCTGGAGTCGGCGCTTCTGCCCGCCGGAGAGGTCCTTCACGGGGGTGGCGAGCTGCGCGTTCGTGAATCCGAGCCGCTCGAGCAGCTGCCCGGGCGTGAGCTCGACCGCCTTCGAGCCGCTGCCGAGCACGTAGCTCGTCTTCTGGGCCGCGACGACCGCGCTCACCCGGTCGTCGGCCCACTCGGCGAGTTCGGCGAGCTCCTGGCTGAGCACCGCGATCCGCACCGTCTTGCCGCGCTTCACGCGACCCGTGGTCGGTTGCACGTCGCCCGTGACCAGCTTCAGCAGCGTGGACTTCCCGGCGCCGTTGACGCCGAGGATCCCGGTGCGCTCCCCCGGTGCGATCCGCCACTCGAGTTCGTGCAGCACGGTCCGGGTGGCCGGGTCGCCCGCCACCGCGTCCGCCACGGGGTACTCGACGGTCACGTCGAGCAGGTCGACGACGTCCTTGCCGAGCCGGGACACCGCGAGGCGGTTCAGCTCGACCCGGTCGCGGGGCGGCGGCTCGTCCTCGATGAGCTGGTTCGCCGCCTCGATGCGGAACTTCGGCTTCGACGTGCGTGCAGGGGCGCCCCGGCGCAGCCAGGCCAGCTCCTTTCGCATCAGGTTCTGGCGCTTCGCCTCGGCGGCGGCGGCCATCCGGTCGCGCTCGACGCGCTGCAGCACGTATGCCGCGTACCCGCCCTCGAAGGGTTCGACGATCCCGTCGTGCACCTCCCACGTCGCCGTGCAGACCTCGTCGAGGAACCAGCGGTCGTGCGTCACGACGACGAGTGCCCCGTCGTTCGACGCCCACCGGGACCTCACGTGGCGGGCGAGCCAGGCGATGCCCTCCACGTCGAGGTGGTTCGTCGGCTCGTCGAGGAACAGCACGTCCCAGTCGCCGATCAGGAGCGCCGCGAGGCCGACCCGGCGGCGCTGGCCGCCCGAGAGCGAGCGGATCCGACCCTGCCAGGGCACGTCGCCGAGCAGGCCGGCGATGACGTCCCGCACCTTCGGGTCGCCCGCCCACACGTGCTCCTCGATGCCGCCGACCACGGCCTCGGCGACCGTTGCATCGGGGTCGGCCGTGTCGGACTGGTCGAGCATCCCGATGCGCACGCCGCGGCGCACGGTGACGCGGCCGGCGTCGGGCTCGAGCCGCCCGGCCAGGAGCTTCAGGAGCGTCGACTTGCCGTCGCCGTTGCGGCCCACGACGCCGATGCGATCGCCCTCGTCGATGCCGACGGTGACGGCGTCGAAGACGGTGCGCGTGGGGAACTCGAGGTGCAGGCGCTCGGCGCCGAGGAGGTGAGCCATGTCGGCCTCAACCCTAGTCGGCGGCGCGGCGCGGCCCCGGTGCGGCGTGGTCGCGGCGTCGTCGCGGCCGTGGCGGCGCGCTAGAAGGACATCACCCGAGCGCCGTGCACGGGCCCGTGCACGTGCAGCGCCCTGCGGCCGGCCGCCGAGAGCCCGACCTGCAGCTCGAGGGCGGAGTCGGCATCGTCGACGAGCATCGCGACGGTCGGGCCCGAACCGGAGACGATGGCGGCGAGCGCCCCGTTCTGCTCGCCGACGTTCAGCGTCGTGGCCAGCGTCGGGTCGAGCGAGATGGATGCGGCCTGCAGGTCGTTGTGCAGCGCCGACGCCAGCTTGCGCGGGTCGCCCGCCCGCAGCGCCTGCAGCACCTCGGCGTCGACGGTCGGCGAGTCGAGGCCGGCACGGACGCCGTGCACGCCGTCGCGCCAGTCCGGGTCGAGGCCCGCGTCGCGCAGCCGGTCGACCTCGTGGTACACCGCAGGCGTCGACAGGCCGTGGTCGGCGACCACCAGCACCCAGTGGAACGAGCCCGTCGCGAGCGCAGGACTCAGCCGGTCGCCCCGACCCGTGCCGATCGCGGTGCCGCCCGTGAGCGCGAACGGCACGTCGGCGCCGAGCGACGCGGCGAGTGCGTGGAGCTCCTCCTTGGGCAGCGCCGTCCCCCACAGCGCGTCGCATGCGACGAGCGTGCCGGCCGCGTCCGCCGAACCGCCGCCCATGCCGCCGGCGATCGGCACGTGCTTGTCGATCTCGAGGCGCACGCCGCCCGGCACGCCGGCGTGGCGTGCGAGCAGCTTCGCGGCGCGGATCGCCAGGTTCGAGGCATCCGTCGGCAGGTCGGTGGTGTCGACGGAGCCGGAGAACCCCACCGAGAACTCGTCGTCGGGCCACGCGCGGACGTCCTCGTACAGCGAGACCGCCTGGTAGGCGGTCGCCACGTCGTGGTATCCGTCCTCGCCGGCTGCACCGACCCGCATGAACAGGTTGACCTTCCCGGGAGCCCGGACGTGCACTGCCGCGTCGGTCGCCGGGAACGTCATGGGACCACGCTAGCCGACGCGCTGCATCGCAGGTCGCACGCGCGCGAGGCGATCGGCAGTGGGCTCCGGATCAGTCCGAGGCCGCGGCTCGGGCGATGCGCAGGAAGTCCTCGACCGAGAGCTGCTCGCCGCGCGAGCGGGGATCGACGCCCGCACGCTCGAGCACGGCGCTCGCCGTGGCCGCGGACCCGCCGAGCACGCCCGAGAGCGACTGGCGCAGCATCTTGCGTCGCTGCTGGAACGCCGCGTCGACGAGCGCGAACACGGCGGTCCGCTCCTCCTCCGTGCCGACCGGGTCGCCGGGCGCGTCGCCGCGCTCGAAGCCGACGAGCACCGAGTCCACGTTCGGCACGGGCCAGAACACCATGCGCGAGACCTGCCCCGCGATCCGCCAGTCGCCGTACCAGGCGGCCTTCACGCTCGGCGCGCCGTAGACCTTGGACCCCGGCGTCGCCGCGAGCCGGTGCCCGACCTCGGACTGCACCATGACGATGCCCGACCCGAGCGACGGGAAGCGTTCGAGCAGGTGCAGCAGCACGGGCACCGAGACGTTGTACGGCAGGTTGGCGACGAGCCGGGTCGGCTCGCCGGGCAGCTCCTCGACGCGCAGCGCGTCGTCGCGGACCACGGTGAGCGAGGCGCCGGGCTGCATGAGCCGGACCGTGTGCGGCAGCTGAGCCGCGAGGCGGGCGTCGATCTCGACGGCGACCACGGCGGCGCCGGCCTCGAGCAGCCCGAGCGTGAGCGAGCCGAGCCCCGGCCCGATCTCGAGCACCGTCTCACCGGAGCGCACGCCGGCCGACTGCACGATGCGGCGCACCGTGTTCGCGTCGTGCACGAAGTTCTGGCCGAGCTTCTTCGTCGGGGTCACGTCGAGCGTCTCGGCGAGGTCGCGGATCTCGGCCGGACCGAGCAGGCGCGGCGTCACCGCCCCGCCCTCGGCTTCGTGCCGATGCGCGTTCACGCCCTGCTCCCCCGCACGCTCACGATGCTCCGCCACGCGCGGACGCGCCGGCGCGCGGCACGCCGCGTCATGCCGAACCCGCCCCGAGTCCGTCCTCCCACGAACCGTACGCCCGGACGGAGTTCGCGGCGACGTCCGTGCAGAGCTCGTCGAGGTCGGTGCCGAGCACCTCGGCCATGAACCGCATGGTGTGCGGCACCAGGTACGGCGCATTCGGACGTCCCCGCATCGGAACCGGCGTGAGGTACGGGGCATCCGTCTCGACCAGGATGCGCTCGCGCGGGAGCACTCGCAGCGCCTCGCGCAGGTTCTCCGCGTTCTTGAACGTGACGTTGCCCGCGAACGAGCAGTACCAGCCGGCGTCTGCGGCGAGCCGTGCCAGCTCCTCGCCGCCCGAGAAGCAGTGGAAGACCGTCGTCTCCGGCGCGCCGACGCGGCGCAGGGTGGCCACGACGTCGTCGTGCGCGTCCCGGTCGTGGATCTGCAGGGCGACCCCGTGCCGCTTCGCGATGTCGATGTGCGCCTCGAACGACCGGAACTGCGCGCCGCGCCCGTCGTCACCCGTCCGGTAGAAGTCGAGCCCCGTCTCGCCGACGGCTCGCACGCGCGGCTGCGCGGCGAGTCCGTCGATGACGGCGATCGCCTCGTCGAGCGCGCCGCGCGCGTCGAGCTCCGGCGCCTCGTTCGGGTGGAGCGCGACGGCGGCGAGCAGCCGGGGCTCGCGTGCCGCGATCTCGGCGGACCAGCGGCTGGTCGCGACGTCCGTTCCGACCTGCACGGCACCGGCGATGCCGACCGCCGCGGCGCGCTCGAGGTGCTCGTGCGCGGTCAGCGGCAGCGCACCGTCGGCGATCTCGAGGTGGGTGTGGTTGTCGTAGACGGGGACCGCGAGCGGCTCGGGCGGCGGCGGGTACTCGGCGGCGCGACCGCCGTCCGAGCGGGTGCGCAGGTGGTCGGCGCCCGCCGTCACGCGGTGGCCTCCACGCGGGGGAACAGCGGCTGCAGGGCCTCGACCCGCGAACCGACCACCCACTCGTGGGCGCGGTCGATCCGCTGCTCCTGCACGGTGCCCGGCGCGCCGAGCGCCGTCCAGAGCTTCGCCGTCGACTCGGGCAGCACCGGCGAGAGCAGCACGGCCAGCGTGCCGAGTCCGTGGTACGCGGTCGCGAGCACCGCCTCGAGCCGATCGCGCCGGGCCTCGTCCTTCGCGAGCGTCCACGGCTCCTGCTCGGTGAGGTAGCCGTTCAGCGCGTCGACGAGGGTCCAGGTCGCGGCGATCGCCTCGTGCACCTGGAGCCGCTCGATCGCCTGCCATGCCGCCTCCGTGGCCTCGACCTCGATCCGCCGGATCGCCTCGTCGGCCTCGGTCCGCCCCGCCTCGCCCGCGGGAACCTCACCGCCGCAGTACCGGCCGATCATGGCGACCACGCGCGAGGCGAGGTTGCCGAAGCCGTTGGCGAGCTCGGCCTGGTACCGGGCGGCGAGGTCCTCCCACGAGAACGAGCCGTCCTGGCCGAACGAGATCGCCGACAGGAAGTAGTAGCGGAAGGCGTCGGAGCCGAACGTGTCGGTGATCTGCGAGGGGGCGATGCCGGTGAGCTTCGACTTCGACATCTTCTCGCCGCCGACCAGCAGCCATCCGTGGCCGAAGATGCCCTTCGGCACCTCGAGGCCCGCGGCCATGAGCATGGCCGGCCAGATGACGGCGTGGAAGCGCAGGATGTCCTTGCCGACGAGGTGCAGGGCGGGCCAGCGGCGGGCGAACTGCTCGTCGTCCTCGCCGTACCCGACGGCCGTGATGTAGTTCAGGAGCGCGTCGAACCAGACGTAGACGACGTGGGTCTCGTCCCAGGGGACCTTCACGCCCCAGTCGAACGTGGAGCGCGAGATCGACAGGTCGTCGAGGCCGCGGCGCACGAAGCTCACGACCTCGTTGCGGGCGGAGTCGGGGCGCACGAAGTCGGGCTGCGTCTCGTAGAGCTCGAGCAGGCGGTCCTGGAAGGCCGACATCCGGAAGAAGTAGTTCTTCTCGTGCAGCAGCTCGACCGGCTTCGAGTGGATGGCGCAGACGAGCTGCCCCTCGTACTCGCCCGTGCCCTCGACGAGCTCCGACTGCTGCTTGTACTCCTCGCAGCCGACGCAGTAGTAGCCCTCGTACTCGCCCGTGTAGATCCATCCCTCGTCGAAGAGGTGCTGCAGGAACTTCTGGACGTTGCGCTCGTGCCGCTCGTCGGTCGTGCGGATGAAGTCGTCGTTCGCGACGCCGACCGTGTCGAGCAGCGGCTTCCACGCGTCGGCGACGAGCTTGTCGGCCCATTCCTGGGGGCTCACGCCGTTGGCCGTCGCGGTGCGCAGGATCTTCTGGCCGTGCTCATCGGTGCCGGTGAGCATCCACGTGTCGCGACCCGCCTGCCGGTTCCACCGGGCGAGCACGTCGGCGGCGACCTCGGTGTAGGCGTGCCCGATGTGGGGCACGTCGTTGACGTAGAAGATCGGGGTCGTGATGTAGAACGAGGAGGCGTCGGCCATGCGCTCAATCCTACGGGCGCTCACGGCACCGAGACGCCGGGCGGGTCGCCGCCGCCCAGCGCGTGGGAGCAGGGCTCAGGCGGCGTCCGTGCCGTTCCCGAGCGCGTCCTCCGCGGGGCCCCGGCGCTGCCGGGCGCGGCCGTCGCCGATGACCGGCGGAACCTGCTCCTCGACGACCATCCGCTCGTGCGGCGTGGGGACGCCGATCGTGAGGTCCTGCTCGCGGAGCCCTCGGGCTCCCCGCACCTTCTGCCCCGGATAGTCGACCAGCTTCATGCCGATCACGATCTTCCCGGCGGAATCGCGGTGGTCGAGCTGCCGGTAGGCGTCGGCGACCTCGGCGAGCGAGAACACGTCGGCGATCGGCAGGCGCACCTGGCGGTCGGCGACGAGCTGCGCGATCCGGCCGAGCGCGATGGTGTCCCCCGCGTACAGCTTGACCGCGCCATGGTCCTCGACCGCGGCCCAGTCGGTGGTCGTGAACACTCGCGACGCCGGCACCCCGAGCTCGGCGGCCACCTCGGCCCCACCGCCGAGGAAGTCGAGGAAGGCGGTCACGGGCCGGCCCGCGACGGCCTGCACGCGCGCCGCGAGGTCGGGTCCGTACTCCAGGGGCGTGATCCCGAACTGGCGGATGAAGTCGAAGCGCTCCTCGGCGGTCGTGCCGATCACCTCGGCACCGCGCGCCCGCGCGAGCTGGGCGGCGAGGCACCCGATGCCACCGGCCGCGGCGGTCACGACGACGAGGTCACCCGCGCCGAGGTTCAGTCCGTCGACCGCGCCGAGCGCGGTCGTCCCGGCGACGTAGAGCGAGCCGGCGACCTCCCACGACAGGGAGATCGGCTTGCGGACCAGCTGCGCCTCGGGCACCGCGAGGTAGGTGGCCTGGGCGCCGCGATCGATGTAGCCCATGACCTCGTCGCCGCGCCGGAAGCGCGTCACCCCCTCGCCGACCGCGTCGACGACGCCCGCGAACTCGCGGCCCTGGCCGGACGGGAAGTCGACCGGCCAGTGGTCGGTGTGGTCGCCCGTCCGGACCGCCGTCTCGACCGGGGAGATCCCGCTCGCGAACACCTCGACGAGCACCTCGCCCGGGCCGGGACTCGGGTCGTCGACCTCGACGACCTCGAGGACCTCGGGCCCTCCGAACGATGAGAACCGAACCGCCTGCGTCATGTCGCACCCCCGAGACTCGACTGATTTCATCGTGCTCCCGGGGCGTGCGAATTCACTGGGAGCGGGCTCCGCGTTCGTCGAGTGCCGCCTCGTAGAGATCCCGCTTCGACAGCCCGGTCTCGGCGGCCACGAGCGCGGCCGCCTCCTTCAGTCGGGTCCCGGATGCGGCGAGCGCGACGACGCGTGCGACGGCGTCGCCGGCATCCGCCCCCGGCCCCTCCGGTGCGCCGCCGACCACCAGGCAGATCTCGCCTCGCACGCCGCCCGCGGCCCACTCCGCGAGGTCGGCCAGCGGGCCTCGCCGGACCTCCTCGTGCAGCTTGGTCAGTTCGCGGCACACGGCGGCGGGCCGGTCGCCCCCGAACGCCTCGGCGAGCGCGGTCAGGCTCGCCGCGAGGCGGGACGGCGCTTCGAAGAAGACGAGGGTGCGGCGATCCCCGGCGAGCTCGGCGAGACGCCGTGACCGGTCCCCGGCCTTCCGGGGCAGGAACCCCTCGAACGCGAATCGATCGGTCGGCAGCCCGGCGACGGCGAGCGCGGTGATCACCGCGCTCGGGCCGGGGATCGCGGTGACCTCGACGTCGGCCGCGACCGCCGCCTGCACGAGCGGGAACCCCGGATCGGAGACCGTCGGCATGCCGGCGTCGCTCAGCACGAGCAGGTCGCCGTCGCGGGCGAGCGCCACGAGGTCGTCGGCCCTCGCCCGCTCGTTGTGCTCGTGGAGCGCGATGAGGCGAGGGCGGTTGGCGATGCCGAGCGCGGCGAGCAGGCGCTGCGTGACGCGCGTGTCCTCCGAGGCGACGACGTCCGCGTCCTCGAGCGCCTGACGGAGGCGCGTCGAGGCGTCGCCGAGGTTGCCGATCGGCGTGGCGGCGAGGATGATCACCGCTCCAGTCTGACGCACGGGCGCCGGCGGCGCCGCGGATACAGTGGACCGCATGGATCTCCACGGGGTCGGCGCGGGCGCGCGCGACGAGCACCCGGGAGCCACGCTCGAGCCGATCGACCGCCGCGGCACCGCGGAGGCGACTGCGGAACCGGAGCCGGCCGGGGCCCGGCCCGTTGCGACCGGGCCGGTCGGCACGGCGACGACCGGCGCGACCTCGACGTCCCCGGGTCACGCGCGGGAGCCGGTCGGCAGTCGGCTCGACGACTGGTGGTCCGGACTCCACTCCACGCCGCGTCGGCGCGCGCTCTGGACCTGGGGCGGCCCGATCGCGGTCACGCTGCTCGCCGCGGTCCTCCGGTTCTGGAACCTCGGGCACCCGCAGGCGATCGTGTTCGACGAGACCTACTACGTCAAAGACGCCTGGACCCTGCTCGCGAACGGCTACGAGTCGTCGTGGCCCGAGGGTGCGAACGAGGACTTCGCGCGTGGGGACACCGACGTCTTCGGCGACGACCCCTCGTACGTCGTGCACCCGCCCCTCGGCAAGTGGATGATCGGTCTCGGCATGGCGCTCTTCGGCGCCGACAGCGCGTTCTGGTGGCGCGCCTCGACCGCACTCGCGGGTACGGCGGCCGTGTTCCTCATGACGATGGCCGGCCGACTGCTCTTCCGCTCGACCCTCGTCGCGGTCATCGCCGGATTGCTCCTCGCGATCGACGGCAACGCGATCGTCATGAGCCGGGTCGCGCTGCTCGACAACTGGGTCATGCTGTTCTGCCTGCTCGGGTTCCTCTTCGTGCTGCTCGACCGCGCGCGCACCGAGTCGCACCTGCGCGAGCGCATCGAGGAGCGCCGCGCAGCGGGCGGCGATCCGCAGTGGGGCCCGGCGATCTGGGCCCGGCCATGGGTGATCGCGGCCGGGGTCGCGTTCGGCGCGGCGGCCGCCGTGAAGTGGTCCGGGCTCTACTTCCTCGCCGCCTTCGGCATCTACCTCGTGCTCGTCGACCTCCTCGCCCGGCGCCGGGCGGGCCTGTCGTTCTGGATCGAGGGCGCGCTGTTCAAGCAGGCGCCGGTCACGTTCCTGCTGCTCGTCCCCGTCGCCCTCGTCACCTACCTCGCGTCGTGGACCGGATGGCTCGTCACCGGCGGCGGGTACTACCGGCACTGGGCCGACGAGGCCGGCAACGCGGCGACCGGGTTCTGGTCGTGGGTGCCGCATTCGCTGCAGAGCCTCTGGCACTACCACCAGGCGGCGTACGGCTACCACCTCGGCGTGCACTCGGCGCACCCGTGGCAGTCGAACCCGCTGGCGTGGCCGATCACGTGGCGTCCGACGAACATGTACTTCGCCTCGACCGACGACGGCTCGGGCGGGTGCGGGCAGGCGGAGTGCTGGTCGTCGATCATGGGGATCCCGAACCCGCTCATCTGGTGGGCGGCGACCCTGGCCGCCGGGTACCTCGTCTACCGGTTCGCCCGGTACCGCGAGTGGACCGCGGGCGCGATCCTCACGGGCGTCGCCGCCGGCTACCTGCCGTGGCTGCTCTACCTGGACCGGACCGTGTTCCAGTTCTACACGATCGCCTACGAGCCGTACGTGCTGCTCGCGCTCGCCGCGGTGATCGGCGTCGTGCTCGGTCCGCGGGACGCGCCGCGATGGCGTCGGAGCCAGGGCCTCGCGACGACCGCCGTCTTCCTCGGCGTCGCGGTCGCCGTCTCGGCGTTCTTCTTCCCGCTCTGGAGCGCGATGCCCGTCAGCCCCGAGTTCCGCCAGCTGCACTTCTGGCTCCCGGGATGGGGCCACGGGGCGGGATCGTCGGAGTGGTGGTGAGCGGCACGGGGCCGATCGGCGCCCGGCCGACCATCCACCGATGGCGCGAGCGGATGCCCGGAGTCGGCGTCGCCGCGCTCGCCGCGGCGTTCGCGTGGCTCGTGCACCTCGGGGCGCCCGTACTGCCGCTGCTCACCGTCGCCGTGGCGACGGGCATCGTGGTCGGCCAGGTCCCGAGCCTGCGTCCCACGCTGGACGGCGCCCTGCGCCCGGGGCTGGCGTTCTCGGCGCGCACCCTCCTGCGGACGGGCATCGTGCTCCTCGGGCTGAAGCTCAGCCTCGGCGACATCGCCGGGCTCGGCTGGCTCACGATCCTCACGACGGTCGGGGTCGTGGTGCTCACCTTCGCGGGCACCCTGGGATTGGGGCGCGCGATGCGCCTGCCGGGCCACGAACCGCTGCTCATCGCGAGCGGCTTCGCGATCTGCGGCGCCTCGGCGATCGGTGCGATGGCCGCGACCGTCCGCGCGCGCGACGAGGAGCAGGCCCGGCCGGTGGCGCTCGTGACGTTGTGCGGCACGCTCGCCATCGCCGTGCTGCCCGCGCTGTGGCATCCGCTCGGCCTCACGGCGCCGCAGTTCGGGCACTGGGTGGGCGCCGGGGTGCACGACGTCGGGCAGGTCGTCGCGACCGCGCAGATCGCCGGCGCATCGGCGCTGGCCGTCGCGGTCGTCGTGAAGCTCACGCGCGTGCTGCTGCTCGCGCCGATGGTCGCCATCACGGCGGCCGTCGAGCGCCGGCGCGCCGTGGAGGCGACCGGCCCGCGGCCGGCGATCGTGCCCCTGTTCATCGTCGGCTTCCTGGCGGCCGTGCTGGTGCGCACGTTCCTGCCGGTGCCCGAGGCGGTGCTGACGGCGGCCGACGTCGTGCAGACGACGCTCCTCGCGATGGCGCTGTTCGCGCTCGGCGCCTCCATCCGGGTCGCCGCGCTGCTGCACACCGGGTGGCGCGCCCTCGTCACCGGACTGGCGTCGTGGGTGCTGGTCGCCGCGCTCGCCTACGGCGCGGTGCTGCTCGGCTGAACTCCGGCGGCGCCCGCGGCGCCGCCCGCTCCGTCCGTCCCCGCGTCCGCTCGGATGCGGATCGCGACCTTGCCGCGCACCCCGCCCGACGCCAGCCGGGCGAGCGCCTCCGGCCCCCGGTCCATCGGGAAGACCTCGTCGACCACGGGCCGTAGGCGGCCCGCCTCCGCGAACCCGCGCAGCTCGTCGAGGTCGTCGCCGCGGTGCGCGGCCGCGAGCGGCTTCAATCGCCGTCTCGTGAACGGCGCTCGCAGCGCGGCCGCGACCATGCGCGGCAGGGGTCCGAGCACCCGCGAGCCCGTGCCCGCCGACAGCACGAGGGTGCCGCGGGGCGCGAGGATGCGCACGAGCGCGGCGAGCGACTGCGCGGCGACGAGGTCGAGGATGACGTCGTACGTCGCGCCGTCGGTCGTCGGGTCCTCGGTCCGGTGGTCGATGACCCGGATCGCGCCCGCGGCGCGCACGTGGTCGGCCTTCGCGCCGCTCGCGACGCCCGTGACCGCGGCACCGAGCGCGGTCGCGAGCTGCACGGCGTACGTGCCGACGCCGCCGGACGCACCGATCACCAGCACGCGATCGCCCGGTCCGACGCGGCCGAGGCGCAGCGCCTGCAGCGCGGTCGCCGCGGACACCGGGATGACCGCGGCGTGCGCGTCGTCGAGGTTCGCAGGGGCGCGTCGCACGTGGGTCGCCCGCAGCACCACCGTCTCGGCGAAGCCTCCCCGATCCGACTCGGCGTACACGCGGTCGCCGACGGCGAGCGCGGTGACGCCCTCGCCGACGACGGAGACGACGCCGGCGATGTCGCGCCCGGCGACGGGACGGCGCGGCCTGGTCCGGCCGAAGGCGGCGCGGATCATGAGCGGCTCGCCGCGCATGATCCACACGTCGCCCGCGTGCACGCCGGCAGCGGTCACGGCGACGGCGACTTCGCCGGCGCCGGGCCGGGCCGGCTCCGGCACCTCGGCGACCGCGAGCACCTCGGGGCCCCCGTAGCCGGTCTGGACGATCGCGCGCATCATGCCTCCTGGTACTCGGGCACGGGCGTGACGACGACCGTGCCGGCCTTGTGTCCGGTGTCGACGATGCGGTGCGCACCGGCGATGTCGTCGAGCGGGAGCACCCGTTCGACGAGGGGGGTGAACGCGCCCGCGGCCGCGAGCGCGGCGAGCTGCTCGAGGTCGGGTCGCTTCGCCTCGGCGGAGCGGAGCCCCGTGAACCTGACGATCGCGCGCCGGCGGCCCAGCCGCGAGGCCGCCTGCTGCGCCAGCAGGGTCCACGACGGGACGGTCGTCAGGTACCGGCCGTCCGGCGCGAGCACCGCGCGGGCCCGCCGGTAGGTCGCCTTGCCGACCGCATCGAACACGACGTCGAACGGTGCGCCCGCGGCATCCGACCGCATCGGGTCCTCGCGGGAGTAGTCGACGACGCGGGCGGCGCCGAGCCCTCCGACGAGGTCGACGTGCGCCGGACCGCACACCGCGGTCACCTCGGCGCCGAGGTGCGCGGCGATCTGCACCGCAGCCGCCCCGACCGCGCCCGACGCGCCGTTCACCAGCACGCGACTGCCCGCTCCGACCCGCCCGGCGTCGCGCAGGAACGGCAGGGCCGTCATCGCGCCGTCGCAGATCGCGACGGCGGTCTCGACGGAGACGTCGCCCGGCAACGGCACGATCGCGCCGTCCTCACGGACCACGACGGCCTCGGCGTGCGCGCCGCCGTCGGCGCCCGTCGCCCCGAAGACCCGGTCGCCGACCGCGAACCGCGTGACCTCGGCGCCGACCGAGTCGACGACGCCGGCGAAGTCCGAGCCCAGCACCGCGTTGCGCGGGCGGCGCAGCCCGAAGGCGAGCCGGGCGAACCAGGGCGAACCCGAGCGCCCCGCCGCATCCGCCGCCCCGACCGAGGCCGCATGCACGCGCACGCGCACCTCGCGCTGGCCCGGTTCCGGACGTTCCCGCTCCTCGACCCCGACGACCTCGGGGGCACCGTACCGGTGATATGCGGCGATCCTCATGGCGCCGACACCTCCTCATGGGGGTACTGGAAGACCTCGTCGAGCGGCACCCCGAACACCCGAGCGATCTGGAAGGCCATCTCGAGCGACGGCGAGTACCGACCCTGCTCGATGGCGATGACGGTCTGTCGCGTGACGCCGAGCCGAGTCGCGAGCTCCGCCTGGGTCATCTCGCCGTGGCGGAAGCGGAGCGCGCGGATCTCGTTGGTGACCCGCGTGGGCTTCACCATGCGGGCACCCCCCGGCGATAGGCGAACAGCCGCGTCACGCTCTCGAGCACCGCGGCGAGCAGGAAGCACAGGTAGATGACGTTCGCGATCCAGAACCAGTCGGCCTCGAGCATCGACAGCACGAGCGCGCCGAGCGCGCCGATGACGACGAACGAGCTGCCGACGCGGCTGCCGAGCCGGTCGATCTCGCGATCCCGCACGTCGCCCTTCGTGCTCTCGCTCGGGAACACGATCTCGACCAGGATCCGGCCGACGATCGAGGCGACGATCGCGCCGCCGATCGTCCAGAGCATCGGAGCCACGTAGCCGATGTCGCCGACCGCGACACCACCCGCGAGCTGGGGCAGGACCAGCGAGAGGTACACCCCGTATCCGACGACGGAGACGACGAGGTAGACCCAGGTGCCCTTCTCCTCGTACGACATGCTCACGCCCCTTCCCCGGCGAGCGCCCGGCGTGACGGGCGCGAGGTCGGCGGGTCGTCGACCTCGCCGCGGGATCGCGCCGAACGGATGCCGCCGGCCACGAGCCATCCGATGAGCACGACCTCCCCGATGAAGGTGAACATCGCGATGCCCGGGTCGGCCTGCGACGCGAGGAGCCGGATGACCGTGTCGGCCGCGTACCCGAGGCCTGCCACGCCGACGAGCACGCCGACCACGGTCGCGGCGACGCCCGCGCGTCGGACGAGGAGGACCCCGACCACGACGAGGTGCGCGCCGAAGACCAGCAGCGCGCCGTTCCAGGCCGCGTCGAACGCCTGCAGCTGCTCCTGCACGAGCGCGGCGCGATCGGCGCGGCCGATCGCCGGGGCGTCCGCACCGTCGGCGATCCGAACGGCGTGGCCGACGTGGCCGATCGCGGCGACGAACGCCGCCGCGTAGACGAGGCGCAGCGCCGCGGCGAGGACGGCACCGCGCGGGTCCCGGGTGCGCAGCACGACCCAGAGTCCCCAGGCGACGACGACGTCGAGGACCGCGATGCCGTACAGCGCGAGGACCACCCAGCCGAACCGTCCGTCCGACCGGGCGATGACCTCGTCGGGTGCCGCCGTCGATCCGAGTTCCGCGATCGCGCCGAGCGCCGCGAATCCGAGCACGGCCATGAGCGCCAGGGCGCCCGCCGAGGCGAACCACCCGATCGGCCCCTCCGCGGTGCGCGTCGCGCCCGCTCCGTTCGCGTCCATGTCGTCTTCCCTTCCGGATGTCAAGAATGCTTGACATCCAGTGTCAAGCAGAATCGACATGGTGTCAAGTATTCTTTACAGAGCGGACCGCGCCGCCGGGCGGCGCACCTGCCTCGGGGCAGCGCCGGGCAGCGCGGCTAGTGCTCGGCGCCGCCGACCAGCTTCAGGCCGACGACGCAGCCGACGAGTCCCGCGATGAGCGCGAGCCGCGCCCACGAGACCTCCGTCTCGCCGGTGAGCATCGCCCAGCCCACGGTGAGCGCCGCGCCGATCCCGACCCAGACCGCGTAGGCGGTGCCGACCGGGATGCCGCGCATCGCCCAGGCGAGGCCGCCCATCGAGACGACCAGCGCGACGCCGAACACGATCGACGGCCAGAGCCTGGTAAACCCCTCGGACTTCCCGAGGGCGGTGGCCCAGACGGCCTCCAGCACGCCTGAGACGATGAGGACGATCCACGACATGACGACACTCCTTCGGCCAGTCTTGTCGCGTTCCGGGTACTGGGTTCCCTCGTCCGGGGCCGCCGTGCGGCGACCTGCTCGAAGGCTAGCAACGGGCCCTGATCACGGCCTGTGCACCGGCAGCGCGCGCACGGACGGCGACTGCTCAGCGCCCCGCGAGCTCCGTCGGCGAGCTGCTGCCGGGCACGGCCGCGCGGTCCGCCGCGAACCTGGGGGGCGCCGGACCCGTCCCGTCCGCGAGGTCGGCCAGGATCCGCCCCACGACGGGCGTGAACTTGAACCCGTGGCCGGAGAACCCGGCACCGACCACGATCGGGCCGATCCGGTCGAGCACGAAGTGCTCGTCGGGCGTGGTGGTGTAGGTGCAGCTGATCGGCGTGACCGCGTCGGCGTCCACGCCGGGGAGCCAGTCGCGCGCGTAGCGCTGCAGGTCGGCGAGCTGGTCGGGCACGGGGAGGAAGTCACGCGCGTCGGGATCCGCGAGTGGGCCGACCCCGTGCCATCCGGCCTTGACGCCCTCACCCGGCGTCAGCATGCCGTAGACCGGCGAGCGCCAGTAGCCGTACCCGTCGGCCGGGCTCCCGGGGAATTGGTTGTAGCTCGGCCAGGGCATGCCGTCGTCGCGCACCGCGAAGTGCGCCGGCTGCTCCTGGGTGACCACCAGCGGCGGAAGCGGGAGTGCCCCGATGAACTTCGTCGTCCACGCGCCGAGCGTGACGACCGCCGTGCGGGCCTCGAAGACCTGCTCGGCCCCGTCGTCCGACGTCGACGCGACCCGCACGCGGTCGCCGCCGACGACCTCGATCGCCGTGGCTCGCGTCCGGTGCCGCACGTCGGCGCCGAGCGCGGCGGCCCGGGCGTGCAGTGCCGCGACCGCGGCATCGGCATCCACCCGGCCCGCGCGCTCGTTGAACAGCACGCGGGTGTCGAAGCGGATGCCGGGCCAGCGGCGGGACGCCTCCTCGACGGGCAGGAACTCCGCAGGGATCCCGGCCGCCGTGAGCGCCGCGTGCACGACGTCGAAGTGCGGCGTCGGGCCGTGGTTCGCCACGCCGACCAGGTCGAGCAGCGACGCACCGGACTCGGCCTCGAGCTCGCGCCACAGCGGCAGCGCCTCGACGAGCATCGCGACATACGCCGGGTCGGCGTACCCGACGTTGAAGTTGCGCGAGGCCCCGTGCGACGACCCGTTCCGGTGGCCCGGCTCGAACCGCTCGAGCAGCGTCACCTCGCGCCCGCGCCGCGCCAGCTGCCAGGCGGTGGCGGCGCCCATCGCACCGCCGCCGACCACGACGGTCTCGACGCCGACGACGCCGGTCATGTCACCGGCCCCCGGGCCGCTCCGACGCGACCGCGCGCAGGTGCTCCAGGATCACGCGCCAACGCTACCGCGCCCGTTGGCAGGCGGTCGCGCAGGATTGGCAGCCGCCGCCGACGCGGGCGCGACGCCGGGGCGCCACGATGGACCCATGGACCTGGACCGGGAGACCGCCCTCATCGTGATCGACGTGCAGCAGGGGTTCGACGACCCGTACTGGGGCGAGCGCGACAACCCCGACGCCGAGGCGAACATCGGCAGGCTGGTCGGAGCGTGGGCGGAGGCCGAGGCGCCGATCGTGCTCGTGCGCCACGATTCGCGCACGCCCGGATCGCCGCTCGAGCCCGGCACGCCCGGCAACGCCCTGAAGCCCGTCGTCGCCGACGCCCCGCACGACCTGTTCGTGACGAAGCACGTGAACTCGGCCTTCTACGGCGACCCCGACCTGCAGGCGTGGCTCGACGAGCGCGGCATCCGCCGGCTCGTGGTCTGCGGCATCCAGACGAACCAGTGCGTCGAGACGACCGCCCGGATGGCGGGCAACCTCGGCTACGACGTCGTGCTGCCGATCGACGCGACGCACACGTTCGAGATGGAGGGACCCGGCGGCATCCGCCTCGCCGCGGCCGACCTCGCTCGGGCGACTGCGGTGAACCTCCACGGCGGCGGCTTCGCCACCGTCGCGACGACCGACGACGTGCTGGGCGGGTAGGTCGCGCACGCGGCATCCGTTGCCCCCCGTTACGGACGACAGCGGCCGGGGCGCCCGGCGCGGCTACCGTGGCGCCATGGCAGACCGCGAATACGGCTTCAAGACCCGCGCAATCCACGCCGGCAACATCCCCGACGCGGACACGGGCGCCCGCGCGCTCCCGATCTACCAGTCGAGCGCATTCGTCTTCGACGACACGGCCGACGCGGCGGCGCGCTTCGCGCTGCAGAAGTACGGCAACATCTACTCGCGCCTGGCGAACCCCACGGTCGCGGCGTTCGAGGAGCGGATCGCGAGCCTCGAGGGCGGCCTCGGCGCGGTCGCGACCGCGAGCGGCCTGTCGGCGCAGTACATCACCTTCGCGAGCCTCGCCGGCTCCGGCGACCACATCGTCGCCTCGGCGAACCTGTACGGCGGCTCGATCACCCAGCTGGACGTCACGCTCCGCCGATTCGGCGTCGAGACCACCTTCGTGAACTCGTCGGACCCGGCCGACTACGCCCCCGCGATCACGGAGCGCACCAAGGCGATCTTCGTCGAGACGATCGCGAACCCGTCGGGCGAGATCGCCGACCTGGAGGGCCTCGCCGACGTCGCGCACGCGCACGGCATCCCGCTCATCGTCGACTCCACGATCGCGACGCCGTACCTGAACCGGCCGATCGAGTGGGGCGCCGACCTGGTCACGCACTCGGCGACGAAGTTCCTCGGCGGGCACGGCACGACGCTCGGCGGGGTCGTCGTCGAGTCGGGCCGGTTCGACTGGCACTCCGAGAAGTTCCCGCTGTTCGGCGAGCCCGTACCGAGCTACGGCGGGCTGCAGTGGTCGGGCAACTTCGGCGAGTACGCGTTCCTCACGCGCCTCCGGGCCGAGCAGCTGCGCGACATCGGCCCGGCCCTGGCACCGCACTCGGCGTTCCTCCTCGCCCAGGGCGTCGAGACCCTGCCGTACCGCATCCAGGCGCACCTGGACAACGCGCGCGAGGTGGCGGCGTGGCTCGCCGCCGACCCGCGCGTCGAGCGCGTGCTCTGGGCCGGACTGCCCGACCACCCGCACTTCGCGCGCGCTGGGAAGTACCTGCCGAAGGGGCCGGGCTCGGTGTTCAGCTTCGAGGTGAAGGGCGGCCGCGAGGTCGGACGCAAGCTCATCGAATCGGTCCGGCTCGCGAGTCACCTCGCGAACATCGGCGACGCGAAGACGCTCATCATCCACCCGGCCTCGACGACGCACGCGCAACTGACCGACCAGCAGCTCGTCGACGCGGGCGTACGGCCGGGCGTCGTGCGCCTCTCGGTGGGCATCGAGGACGTCGAGGACATCGTCGCCGACCTCGACCAGGCCCTGACCAGCGCGACGCGCGAGCGCGCCCTGACCGCCGTGGGAGGCGACCGATGAGCATCGTGAACGAGACCGACCTGGCCACGGCGACGGCGGAGGGCGCCACCGACCTCGAGACGGTGCGACTGGTCAACGGACTGTCGTGCGAGCTCCCGGCGAGCTCGCCCCTGGCGAAGCTGCTGAAGTCCCAGCGCACGTGGACCGGACCTGACGCGAAGCAGCGTCGCCGGATCCTCGACGCCGCATCGTCGGTCGCGATCGTCGGCGCCTCGCCGAAGCCGCAGCGCTCGAGCTACTTCGTCGGCACCTACCTCCAGCAGTCGAGCGGCTATCGCGTGTACTTCGTCAACCCGAACGAGACCGAGATCCTCGGGCAGCCCGCGTATGCGAGCCTGGCCGACCTCCCCGAGGTCCCCGACGTCGTCGTGGTGTTCCGGCGCGGCAGCGACATCCCGTCGGTCGTCGACGACGTCGTCGCGGTCGGCGCGAAGGCGATCTGGGTCCAGCTCGGCATCTGGAACGAGGACGCCGCGTACTCCGCCGAGGAGCAGGGCCTCACGGTCGTGATGGACCGGTGCATCAAGGTCGAGCACGCGCGCTTCCACGGCGGCCTGCACCTGCTCGGCTTCGACACCGGGCAGATCTCGAGCCGTCGCGGCGGGCGCTGAGACGCGGCGGGGACGAAGCCGCCGCGGGTGCTGAGTCGCGACGGCGCGCGATCGCCGTCCGGACTCAGGCCGTGGCTGCGTCGTGCTCGGCGCGCAGGTACTTCGGCGCCTGCACCCGCCAGGCCTCGGTCACGAGCTCGACGAGGTGGTCGCGCTCGATGGCGGCGAGGCGGAACGCGACCTTCGGCTCGCCCCACGGCGTCGTCGTCCGGAGGAAGACGTCCGGCGCCATCTGGACGAGGGCCAGGGCATCGACCCGGTCGGCGACCTTGACGCCCACCACGGGCTCGGCCGCGATGATCTCTCGGATCTCGGCGGGGATGCTGGGCCACGGATGGCACTCCCACGCGTAGAGCCTCCGACGCACGAACCAGGCGGCGCCGCCCGTGGTCGCACGCTCCTCGCTGCCGGGCAGCCGCGCAGCGGCGTCTCGAACGTCGTCGATGGTGGCCACGCCACGAGACTACGCCGGGTGGACGGGCGTCAGGCGGCGGGCGCCGTGGCGACGGCCGGGCCGGAGATGCTCCCACGCACGTCGATGCCGAAGGCCAGGATGTGCACCGGCGTGCCGTCGGGCCGTTCGAAGGTGAACTCGCGCTCGAGCAGGCGCTCGAAGCCGAGCCGCTCGTACAGCCGACGGGCAGCGGCCATCTGCTCGCCCGTGTTCAGCACGACCCGGCGGAGGCCGCGGGCGGCGGCGAGCGCGACGACGTGCCGCACCATCGCCTCGCCGACCCCGCGTCCGCGGGCCGCACCGGAGACGCCGAGGAAGCGGAAGTCGAGTTCGTCCTCCTGGCGCGCGACCGCCGACATGCGCCGGCCCGGGCGGGGCGTCGTCACCGTGCCGAGCACCTCGCCGGTCGCCGCGTCGGCGGCGACCCACACCTCGTGCTCGCGAGCCCGGTCGCCGACCGCCTCGATCTCGTCGAGGTACGCGTCGGTGAGCTCGTAGTCGCCGGCGTAGGCGTCGCGGACGAGCCGCCCGACCAGTCGCGTCTCGTCGTCGCGCATGCGTCGGAACTGCAGGCCGCCGGCGGCGGGGGTGGACGGTGTACGCCCGGGAGACGGATCGATCGTGGACATCCCCACCAGCCTAGGCGCGCGTGCCTGTGGCTCCGCCGAGACCGGACCACGCGACGACAGCACCGTGACACCATGCCCTCCCCCCAGTGACACTTGACATGACACCACGATGGTGTCACTCTGGCGTCATGGACTTGAACCCGTACGTCGACGACCTCCAGCGACGGCTCACCGTCGCCGCCGAGATGGGCGGCGACGAGGCCCTGGAACTCGCCCGGCGTCTGAGCGCGCCGCTGGACGCCGCGACCAGGCTGGTGCTGCTCGAGGCGCTGTCCGCCGCGGCCGGCGAGATCACGGCCGAGCTCGCTCCCGGGTCCGTCGACGTCCGCCTGCGCGGCCGCGATCCCGAGTTCGTCGTGACCACGCCCGCGTCGACGACGTTCGAGCCGGCCGCCGACGACGGCGCGGCGGCGATCATCCCCCCGCCGGCGACGAGCGACGAGTCCGCAGCGACGGCGCGCACCACCCTGCGCCTGCCCGACCAGCTGAAGGCGCAGGTCGAGCAGGCGGCATCCCGCGACGGCGTCTCCGTGAACACCTGGCTCGTCCGGGCGATCGCCGCCGCCGTCGCCCCGCCCCCCGCGCGGCGACCCTCCGACACCCGCCCGGCCGGTGGCGACGCGAACCGCATCACCGGCTGGGTCCGCTGAACGATCACCTTCGAGGAGCCGTCATGACCGCGTACCAGACCCCCGAACCCGTCGTCGTCGACGTCGACCTCGGCTGGGGCGACCTCCATGTCGTCGCATCGGAGCGCTCGGACACCCACGTCGAGGTCCTGCCCGCCGACCCGGAGAAGCCGGCCGACGTCAGGGCCGCCGCCGACGCGGCGGTCGATCTCGTCGGCGACGTGCTCACCGTGCGCACCACGAGGGGATGGCTGCACTACACGCCGTTCGGCGGCGCGGGGCAGGTCGAGGTGCTGATCCGGGTGCCCGAGGGGTCCGAGGTGCGCGGCGCCGCCGGCGCCGGCCGGCTCCTCGCCGAGGGCGCGTTCGGCGCCGTCGGGTACCGCACGGGCGCGGGCGACGTCCGGGTCGACGAGGCCGAACGCGTCACGGCGCGCACCTCGTCCGGCTCGATCATCGTCGGTCGCGCGACCGGCGCCGTCGAGCTCACGTCGTCGGCCGGCAGCATCCGCATCCGCGAGCTCTCGGGCGAGGCGCTGATCAAGAACCCGAACGGCTCGACGACCATCGGCGAGGTCACCGGCACCCTCGTCGTCCGGGGCGCCCACGGCGACGTCACCGTCGCCGACGCCCGAGGCTCGGTCACCGCGCGGACCAGCCACGGCAACCTGCTCGTCGAGCGCATCGACGGCGGCAGCGTCCGGCTCGAGGCGGGCTACGGCGGCATCGAGGTGGGCGTCGCCGAGGGCACCGCGGCCTGGCTCGACGTGTCGAGCCAGCACGGGGCGGTCCGCAACACCCTCCAACCCGCCGACGCACCGGACGCCGACGAGACCACCGTCGAACTGCACGCCCGCACGAGCTGGGGCGACATCCTGATCCGCCGCCCGAGCTCCGCGCCCGCCCGCTAGCCCCGCCGAACCGGGACCGCACCAGGCGCCGGACCACCGAGTCCGACGTCGGGGCGGTCGAGCGCGCCCGCACCACCATCCACGAACCCCGCCGCGCACGGCACGACCGTGCCACGCGGTCCGACGAGAGACGGAGCATCCACCATGACCATCGACCAGACCCGGGCCCCCGCCATCCGCGCGCGCGGCCTCGAGAAGTCCTACCGCAAGGACGAACAGGTGCTGCGCGGCGTCGACTTCGACGTCGCACCGGGCAGCATCTTCGCCCTCCTCGGCGCCAACGGCGCCGGCAAGACCACCGTCGTCAGGATCCTCTCCACGCTGCTCCGCGCCGACGCGGGATCGGCCGAGGTGAACGGCCTCGACGTGGCCGCGAACGGGGCGGCGGTCCGCGCGTCGATCAGCCTGACCGGGCAGTTCGCCGCCGTCGACGAGGTGCTCAGCGGACGCGAGAACCTGATCCTGGTGGCGCGGCTGCGGCACCTGCCGGCCCCGGGCCGGATCGCCGACGACCTCCTCGCTCGGTTCTCGCTCACCGCGGCCGGCGGTCGGCGCGTCTCGGAGTACTCGGGCGGCATGCGCCGTCGCCTCGACCTCGCGATGAGCCTCATCGGCGAGCCGCCCGTCATCTTCCTCGACGAACCGACGACCGGGCTCGACCCGCAGTCGCGACTGGAGGTGTGGCAGGCGGTGAAGGAGCTCGCCGCGAACGGCACCACCGTGCTGCTCACGACGCAGGTCCTCGACGAGGCCGAGCACCTCGCCGACCGGATCGCCATCCTGCACGAGGGCCGGATCCTCGTGAACGGCACGCTCGCCGAGCTGAAGCGGCTCCTGCCGCCGACGACGGTCGAGTACGTCGAGAAGCAGCCCACCCTCGAGGAGGTCTTCCTGGCGCTCGTCGGCGAGGGCCGCTCCGTCCACGACCCGGCCGACACGGCCGCCCGCCCCACGACCGGAACGGAACGATGATGACCACCACGACTCCGACGATGACGACGTCCACCCACGTCCTCGGCGACACGGCCGTGCTCACCGGCCGCTCGCTCCGGCACATCACGCGCAGCCTCGACACCGTGATCACGACTGCGATCATGCCGATCGCCTTCATGCTGCTGTTCGTGTTCGTCTTCGGCGGCGCGATCGACACCGGCTCCGACGCGGCCTACGTGGACTACCTGCTGCCCGGCATCCTGCTCATCACCGTCGCGTCCGGGGTGTCGTACACCGCCTACCGCCTGTTCCTCGACCTGCAGGGCGGGATCTTCGAGCGATTCCAGTCGATGCCCATCGCTCGCGCGAGCGTGCTGTGGGCGCACGTGCTCACGTCGCTCGTCGCGAACCTCGCCTCCCTCGCGATCGTCGTGGGAGTGGCCCTGCTCATGGGCTTCCGCACCGGTGCCGGCGTCGCCGCCTGGCTCGCGGTCGGCGGGATCATGGTCCTCTTCACGCTCGCCCTGACCTGGCTCGCGGTGATCCCCGGCCTCACGGCGAAGTCCGTCGACGGGGCGAGCGCCTTCTCGTACCCGCTCATCCTGCTGCCCTTCATCAGCTCGGCGTTCGTGCCGACCGAGAGCATGCCGGGGCCGGTCCGCGTGTTCGCCGAGGTCCAGCCGGTGACGGCGATCGTCGACACCATCCGCGCGCTGTTCGCCGGGCAGCCGGTGGGCCCGGAGCTCTGGGTCGCGCTCGCGTGGCTCGTCGGCATCCTCGTCGTCGCCCACGGGGTCGCGATGCTCGCCTACCGCCGCCGCCGCGCCCAGCGCGGCACGTGACGCCCGGCCGCGCACGATTCTTCGAATCCGCGGCGAATCCCTGCGCGTGCTGCGACGTAGCCTTGGAGGGTGACAGCGTTCGTCTCAGCCCTCGACCTGTTCTCGATCGGCATCGGCCCCTCGAGTTCGCACACGGTCGGACCCATGCGGGCCGCTCGGATCTTCGTCGACGCGCTCGACCAGGGCGGACACCTCGACCGCGTGCGCCGGGTCACCTGCTCGCTCTACGGCTCGCTCGGCGCCACCGGCCTCGGGCACGGCACCCCGGACGCCGTCATCGCCGGGCTCGGCGGGCTCGCGCCGCACGACTGCGACCCTGACGACGTGCGCAGCGCGTGGACGAGGCTGGCCGACGGTGCCGAGGTGCACCTCGCAGGGCGGCACCCGATCCGGATGGCGCAGTCGGACGTGTCGCTCGAGCCGCGGACGCGGCTGCCGGGCCACCCGAACGCGCTCGCACTGCAGGCCTGGGGCGACGACGACGCCCTGCCGATCGCCGAGGAGACCTACTACTCCGTCGGCGGCGGGTTCATCCGCCGCGACGGCGACGCGCCCGAGCAGGCCGAGGCGCTGCGCCATCCGCTGCCCTACTCCACCGCCGCGGAGCTGCTCGAGCTCTGCGAGGAGCACGGCGTGAGCCTCTGCGACATCGCGTGGCGCAACGAGGTCGCCGCGCACGGCGAGGAGGGCATCGTCGCCGGCCTGGACGCGATCTGGGATGCGATGGCCGAGTGCGTCGAGCACGGCCTGCACACCGAGGGCACACTGCCGGGCGGCCTCCGGGTGAAGCGCCGCGCGCCCGAGGTGCGGCGCCGGCTCGAGGAGCACGACCGCGACGAGCACCTGCGCGACACCTCCACCGAATGGCTGCACGCGTTCGCGCTCGCGGTGAACGAGGAGAACGCGTCCGGCGGGCGTGTGGTCACCGCGCCCACGAACGGCGCCGCCGGCATCATCCCGGCCGTCGGGCACTACTACCTTCGATTCGTCCCCGGTGCCGACCGCGAGGGCATCCGGCGCTACCTGCTCACCGCGTCGGCGATCGCGAGCCTCGTGAAGAAGAACGCCTCGATCTCCGGCGCCGAGGGCGGATGCCAGGCCGAGGTCGGCTCGGCGTGCGCGATGGCCGCCGGCGGCCTGTGCGCGGTGCTCGGCGGGACGCCGCAGCAGATCGAGAACGCGGCCGAGATCGCGATGGAGCACCACCTCGGACTCACGTGCGACCCCGTCGCCGGCCTCGTGCAGGTGCCGTGCATCGAGCGCAACGCCATCGCCGCCTCGACGGCGGTCTCCGCGGCACGGCTCGCACTGCACGGCGACGGCACCCACATCGTCTCGCTCGACACCGTGATCGAGACCATGCGCCAGACCGGCATCGACATGATGACGAAGTACAAGGAGACGAGCGAGGGCGGCCTCGCGGTGAACGTGATCGAGTGCTGAGGACGCCCGTGGCCGTTCCTGTCCCCCGAACGGGTTCCTTCCTCGGCGGCCAGTGGGCCTGACAGGGTAGGCCGGGTGGACCTCGACTACCTCACCGGCGCCGGCTTCGCCGCCCTCCTCATCGGCTCGCTGATCTACCTGGCGATCCTCGCCCTCAGCATCTGGATCGGCTACCTGGTCATCAAGGCCGCCGTCCGGAACGGGCTCCGCGAGCACACCCTCTGGCTCGAGCAGCGGCGCGGCCCGATCCGCTGATCCGGGCGGGCCAGGTCAGCAGGCGCAGGTCACCGCCGGAGCCGTTCCGGCCACGTTGGTGAGCACGTCGACCTCGCGACGGGCGCGTCCCTCATCGGTCTCGACGTCGAAGCCCTCGCGCACCCAGTACTCGAATCCGCCGAGCATCTCCTTGACCGGGTGACCGAGGGTCGCGAACGCGAGCGCGGCTCGCGTCGCGCCGTTGCAGCCGGGACCCCAGCAGTAGACGACCACGGGCGTGCCGGGCGCGAGGCGACCCCGGCCCTCCTCGAGGATTCGTCGGCCGGGCAGGTGCAGGGCGCCCGGGATGCGGCCTGCGGACCACGCCGCATCGCTGCGCGTGTCGACGAGCGCGAACCCGGGCGCGCCCCTCGACAGGCCGCTCGCGACGTCCGAGACGTCGGTCTCGAACGACAGTCGCGCCCGGAAGTGGCGGACGGCCTCCTCCGGCGGGGCGACGTGGGCGAAGAGTCCGTCGGCGAGGGCGTCCGACGCGGCGTCGGCCGAGCCGTGCGGCGTGCTGGCGGTGGAGGGCGTGGCGGTCGTCATGGTGACGATGCTCGCATCCCGGCCGCCCTGCAGCCCCACCGCATCCGGTCGTCGATGCAGGAGATCGCGCCAATGCCCGCGCGGACGGATCAGGCCCCGGCGAGGAACGCCGCGACGGCCCCGCCGAGCGCGGCGAGGTCGTCGACGTGCGCGAGCTCGCGCGCCGAGTGCATCGACAGCAGGGGCGGACCGACGTCGACGGTGCGGATGCCGAGGCGCGTCGCCGTGAGCGGGCCGATCGTCGAACCGCACGGGATGGTGTTGTTCGAGACGAAGGGCTGCATCGGCACGCCCGCCGCATCGCAGGCGGCCGCCCAGAGCGCGGCGCCCGCGGCATCCGTCGCGTACCGCTGGTTCGCGTTGAGCTTCAGCAGGGTGCCGCCTCCGAGCACCGGCCGGTTCACCGGGTCGTGCCGTTCCGGGTAGTTGGGGTGCACGGCGTGGCCGGCATCGCTCGAGACGTGCCACGAGGCCGCGAAGGCGCGACGCGACTCCTCGATGCTCGCGCCGAACCCGGCGCCGATGCGCGCGAGGACGTCCTCGAGGAACGGGCCGCTCGCACCCGAGCGGGACGCCGATCCGAGCTCCTCGTGGTCGAAGGCGGCGAGCACGCTGATGTGGTCCACGTCGGACGGCGTGTCGACGAGCGCGGTGGCGCCCGCGTGCACCGAGGTCAGGTTGTCCATGCGACCGGACGCGAAGAAGACGTCGCCGCGGCCGAAGCGCGCGGGCGCCGCGGCGTCGACGACGTGCACGTCGTGGCCGGCGACGTGCTCCGGCGCCACCCCGGCGAGCGCGGCGAGGTGCGCGACCACGTCCGACGGCTCGCCGCCCACGGGCTCCACCCCCCAGATCGGCTGCACGTGGCGCTGCTTGTCGAGCACGAGGCCGTCCTTGTTCACGCCGCGATCCAGGTGGACGGCCAGCTGAGGGATCCGCAGCATCGGCCCGGTGGCCACGAGGTGCATCGCGCCGTCGCGCGTCGACAGGCGCCCGGCCAGCCGCAGCTCGCGATCGAGCCACGAGTTCAGCAGCGGGCCGCCGTAGACCTCCACGTTCGCCTGCGCGAGGCCGGCGGCTGCGCTCGAGGGGTTCGGCTTGAGCTTGAACGACGGCGAGTCGGTGTGCGCGCCGAGGATCCGGAACGGCGTCGTCGCGGTGGCGCCGTCGGGCTGCACCCAGGCGATCACCGCGCCGTCGCGGACCACCACGCGCCGACCCGGGCCCGACGGCCACGCGTCGAGCTCGTCGAGCCGTTCGAAGCCCGCCTCCTCGAGCCGCCG
This sequence comes from Agromyces litoreus, assembly GCF_040496015.1. Lineage (NCBI taxonomy): Bacteria > Bacillati > Actinomycetota > Actinomycetes > Micrococcales > Microbacteriaceae > Agromyces > Agromyces litoreus. Next base: position 6,323 of record NZ_JBEPKA010000004.1, on the reverse strand, counting down.
AGCCACCTCGGCGGCGGCGTGGTACGACGACGGCGAAGCCGTCACGAATGCGGAGAAGTCATCGAGGTACGCGTCGACGTCGGGAATGCCCATCCCCCCATCTTCGCAAACCCGTGGCGCCGGCGGACCCGGCGCCCGCGCGGCTCCGCTCAGGCGAACCGCACGGCGGCCTGCAGCCGCGCGCGCACCTCCATCGCGTCGGACCCGCCCAGCACCGGCGCGCCGGGGATGCCCTCGCGGATGGCGCTCGCGAGCCGCGAGCGACGCACCAGGGCCACGGCGGCGCCGCGGACCGATCCGCCGATCTCGAGCGGGGTCGACGCGTCGTCGTCGGGCACCGCCACGACGAGCGCGGTGGGCTTGACCCGGGCCGGCCGGGTCACCGACTTGGCCCGTGCCGCGAGCTCTCGCATCGGCCGCTCCCCCGCCAGCGCCTCGCCGACGAGCTCGCCGCGCTTGAACGCGACGGGCCCGCCCCAGTCCTCCGACTGGATCGCGATGAGGCCCGTCGGCCCGAGCACGAGGTGGTCGAGCTTCGGCGGCAGCGACGGGCCCGCGGCGTCGGTCGCGAGGTCGTGCCAGACCGTGTATGCGATCCCGAGCGTGGAGAGCGACCTCGCCGTCTCCTCCTCCGCGAGCGCATCGGCCAGGACGTGCCGGATGTCGCGCGGCGCGCTCCGGACGAGCGCCGGGTCGTACGGGTCGTCGAGGGTGACGCCCCGACCGGCCCACTCCCGGATCAGGTCGAGGTAGCGCTGCCTCGACCAGCCGCCCGGATGTCCGTACGTGCGCGCGAGCGGACGCGAATCCCTGCGCGGCCTCGGCGCCGACGGCGCCCACGGCGCGTGCTGCGGCTCGGCCATGCCCGGTCCCGAGCCGCGGTCGAATGCCGCGCGAGCCTCGGGCGTGCCGACGAGCTCCCACGCGCGCTGCACCGCATGGAAGTGCTCCGCGTCGCCGCCCGTGTCCGGATGCGCGTGCCGCAGGGCGCGCCGGTACGCCGCCCGCAGGGTCGTGAGGTCGGCATCGGCGGGCACGCCGAGGACCTCGTACGGCGAATCGGAGAGCGGGGAGTCGGGCATGGGCTCGCTTTCGGTGGGCGAGCACGAGGATACCGTCGCGGTCCGGGATGTCGCCGAGCGTCGCCCGCGCGCGACCGCCCGCGGTGGATAGACTCCGGATCGTCCGGGGCGGGAGGACGCGATGGTGTGGGACGTCAACTGGTGGGCCGTGCTCGTGGCGACGGTCGCGGCGCTCGTCATCGGCTCGTTCTGGTACACGCCGCGGGTCTTCGGCAACTACTGGATGCGCGTCGCGCGCGTCGACGACTCCGGCGACCGGGGCGCGTTGGCCCCCATCGCGACCACGGTCCTCATGAGCGCGGTGTCGGCCTGGGTGCTCGCGGTCGCCGTGGGGGTCGCCTGGACGGCGTTCGGCGGGCCCTACGTCCTCGTGGCGGTCGGCACGGCGGCGCTGCTGTGGACCGGGTTCACGGCGGCGCGGTTCCTCACCCACGACGCCTTCGAGGGCAGGCCCGCCGGGCTCACGGCGGTGAACGTGGCCCACGAGGCCGTGACCTTCCTCGTCATGGCCGTCATCATCGGCGTGTGGCCGCCGGCCGGGACGACCTGACCGCGGGCCGGTGCGCGGGCCGTCCGGTCAGTCGACCACCGGGCGGAGCATCCCGCCCGCCACGAGTTCGCGCGTCGCGGCCGCGAGCTCGTCCCACAGGGCGGCGCGGTCGACCTCGAGCAGGTCGGCGATGGCGTCGACGAGCACGCCGAGCGGCAGCTCGCCGTCGGCGGCGCCGACGAGCGCCGCGAGTCCGGTGCCGGCGTCGACCACGCGACCGAATCCGCCGCCCTGGCGCAGCAGGATGACGGTGGGCTGCTCGGCGCCCGGCCAGTGGTGCCGCTCCTCGGTCACGTCGTCGGCCACGGCGACGCGCAGGGCGCGCAGGGCCGCGTCGTCGAGGGCGTCGACGAGGTCGGATGCCGCGAGGCACGCGTCGAGGTGGGCGGCGAGTCCTCCAGAGGTGTCGCCGAGCGGCCCGTGCAGGCGCTCCGCGCGCGCGAGCGTCGGCGCGCGGCCGGCCACCGGGCGGCGGAGGAGCACGTAGCCGAACCCGACCGACTCGACGCCGCGCGCGGCGAAGTCCTCGAGCCACGCGTCGTGCAGGTCCTCGAACTCGGACGTCCCTGGACGGGTTCCGCCGTCTCGGATCCAGGTCTCGGCGTACTCGCTCGGGTCCTGCCGCTCGCGTTCGACGATCCAGTACTCCAGGCCAGCGTCCGCCGCCCAGCCCGCGATCCGCTCGAGCCCGTCCTCGAGGTCGTCGGCGGCGCGCCGGTACTCCCAATTGCCGAGGAGCTGCGCGATCCCGCCGCTGCGCAGGTGATCGCCCGCGCCCCGTACGACCGCCTCCACGATCGAGTCGCCGACGAGCCCGCCGTCCCGGTACTCGTATGCGGGCACGCCCGCGACCCGCGGCGTGATCACGAAGGGCGGGTTCGAGACGATGCGGTCGACCCGCTCGCCGCCGAGCGGGTCGTAGAGGCTGCCGAGCCGGAAGTCGACGCCGTCGACGCCGTTGAGCCGCGCATTCAACCGGGCGAAGCGCAGTGCCCGCTCGGAGATGTCGCTCGCGATGACGCGGTCGCTGAACCTGGCGGCGTGCATCGCCTGGATGCCGCACCCGGTGCCCAGGTCCAGCGTGGTCCCGGTGCGACGCTGCAGCAGCTGTCCGCTCAGCGTCGTGGACGCACCGCCGACGCCGAGGACGTATTCCTCGGGAAGCGCGCCACCCGTGGCGAGCTCGCCGGGGTCCGACGCGATCCACCATTCGCCCGCTCCGGCGGGGTCGGAGAAGGCATAGGGTCGCAGGTCCATCGCGGGCCGAGCGCGCCCGCCGTCGAGGCGGATGAGCCCGAGCCCGACCGCGCCCTCGAGGCCCAGGCTCGGCAGCGCCTCGGCGAGGTCCGCCTCCGGAACGGACCGGCCGAGGACGACGCAGCGCACCAGGGTCGCGAGGGCCCGGTCCGGCGCATCGACGTGGTCGAGCGCGCGGAGCGCGGGGACGCGGTGCCCGCGGCGGAGCGCAGCACCCGGATGCGTCGATGTGGCGGCGGCACCCCGCTCCCAGAGCGCCTCGATCCGACCGACCGCGAAGCCGGCGGCCTCGAGGTCGGCGGCGAGGCGATCGATGAGGGCCGGATCCGCGTCGCGGCCGGCGGGGTCCACGGGGTGCTCCCCGCGCAGCGTCGTCACCGGACCATTCAACCAGCCTCCCCGGCGAGCGGGTCGGACGCACGGGGCCGCGGACACCCGACGGTCACCCGCCCGTCATCCGGGGTCCACGGCCCGGCCGCGCCGTGTAACCCGCACGACACACGGGCCGCGTACGGTCGGTTACCATCGGACGAGCGAGGGGAGGTCGCACATGGCGGAGCCGCGGACGCTGGAACGGCTGCGACAGGACGCACGCGACGAACTCGCCGCGCTCATCGAGTTGCGCTGCCGGCTCGGCGAGGACCCGTGGGCGTTCCTGCCCGAGATGCCGTCGGTCGACGAGCAGGTCGTCGCGACCCTGCGCGAGGAGCGGCTGCACTCCGACAAGTGGGGTCCGGCACGCGCCCGCGCGTACCACCCGACGGCTCGGCGGGGCGCCGTCGAGCGCTTCGAGTACGAACTCCTCCGCGAGATCGCGCTGGATCACCCCGAACTCAGCTCGGCGGTCTGGGCACTGATCGGGCGGGTGCCCTCGACCTGGTGAGCGGGCGCGACCGCGTCAGCCCGCGAGTGCCGGTCCCCTGGACGCTCGGATGCGGCGAACGAGGGCGACGAGCGCGCGCCAGCCGAGCAGCAGCAGCGCGAGCGTCGCCGTGGCGACGATGACGAAGGCCGCGGCCGCATCCTCCCCGGTCGCGATGCGCGCGAGCATGCCGATGACGACCGTCGCGAGCCAGGCCGCGATGCCCGTGGGGATCAGCGCGGCCGGGCGGCGCCACGCGCGAACGAGCAGCCATCCGGCGCCGAGGCCGAGCAGGAACGGCCACGCGGTCGCCCAGACCCCCGCGGCGTCGAGCCCCTCCTGGTGGCTCGCACGGCCGATCCCGGCGAACACCACGACGAGGACGGCGTCCAGTGCGAAGAAGGCGGCGGCGATGCCGCGGCCGGGCGGGGTTCGGGTCATCCCTCGATCGTAGGTCGTGTCGCACCGGGTCCGGACGAGAGCTCCCGGAGCGCGGCCGCGTCGGTCACGGGCAGTTCGCAGACGAAGGCCCGGCAGAAGTAGGCGGTGGCCGTGTCGCGTCCGATCGAGCGGCCGGCGAACAGCTCGAATCCCGCGTCCGTGAACCCGTCGGCCTGGGAAGCCGTCACGACGGCGGTCAGCGAGGACGCGACCCGCCGAGCCGCGCGAACGAGTTCCGCGGATCGACTCCGACGGTCCGCGGCACCGTCGACGGCACGGGAGTCGCGCCGGGCGACGTCCTCGAGGTCGTCGGGCACGACCACGACGAGCTGGACGGGGGGCTCCGCGAGCCGGGCCATCACGCCCAGCGCACCGCCGAACGCGATGGGGCGCTCGGGCGCGATGCCCGCCACGCCTCGCATCGCCGCCGCCGCCAGCTCGCCGTAGCGCGCCCCGGACCCCATCGCCGAGAGCAGCAGCGCCGCGTCCGCGCAGGCCGAGATCCCCGACGGGGTCGCACCCTCGGCGGGGTCGTCGGCGAAGCTCAGCCCCCGTGCCGCGAGCACCGGATCGCCGCCGCCCGGAGCGGAGAACGCCGCGTCGACTCCGCGCTGCCGGGCCCCCTCGGCGGCCGCGTCCACGAGGTCGCGGGCCGCGACCGCGTACTCGACCGATCCGGTCGCGAGTGCCAGCCGGAGGAGCCCGCCCGCGAGCATCCCCGTGTCCTCGAGGGTCGCCGGTGCCCCCGACGCGTCGCCGCCGAGTGACGCGCGCACGAGTGCGCCGTCCGCGCGCATATGGGACGCCAGCATCAGGTCGGCCGCGCGCCGCGCGGCCGCCAGTGCTCGTTCGTCGGCGAAGACCTGCCCGGCCCGGGCGGCTGCCCCGATCGCGAGGCCGTTCCATCCGGTGAGGAGCTTCTCGTCGAGACTCGGCGGATCCAGGCCCTCACGCCCCACCTCGTCGCGTCGGTAGTACCCGCCCTCGTCGCGACGTCCGTCGATCACGCTCTCCGAGTCCTGCGCGCTCGCGAAGCCACCGCTCGGAAGCTGCAGGCGTTCGGTGAGGAACGCGACCAGGCCGGCCGCGAGGTCGTCCAGGAACGGAGGCGGATCCTCGCCCGTGGCCAGGTCCGCCGCGACGGCGAGGAGCAGGGCGTTGTCGGTGAGCATGCGCTCGTAGTGCGGCTCGGACCAGTCCGCCCTCGTCGCGTAGCGGAAGAATCCGCCCTCGACCGGATCGCGCAGCGGCGATGCGCCCATCCGCTTCAGGGTCCGCGTCGCGAGCCCTCGACCGTCCGGCCCGGATGAGGCCAGGAACCCGAGGACGGGTGCGACGGGGAACTTGGGCGCCGTCCCGAATCCGCCGTGCACCGGGTCCTCGTCGTCCGCGAGGCGGCGGACGGCGTTGTCGAGCGCCGACCGGTCGGGCAGTCCTCCATGCGTCGCGGCCCGGGAGGCGGAGGCCAGCGCATCGCCGACGGCCTCAGCGGTGCGGTCCAGGTCGCCGCGACGCGTTCGCCATGCCTCGTCCGCGGCATCGAGCACGTCGACGAAGGCGGGGATCCCGGACGTCGCGCGGGGTGGGAAGTAGGTGCCGGCGTAGAACGCCCGCCCGTCGGGTCGTGCGAACACCGTGAGCGGCCAGCCGAGCTGACGTGTGAACGCGGATGCGGCGGCGAGGAAGGCGGCATCGACCTCGGGGTGCTCCTCCCGGTCGACCTTGATCGCGACGAACCGCGAATTGATCGCCGACGCCGTCTCCGGGTCGCTGAAGCTCTCGCGCGCCATCACATGGCACCAGTGGCACGTCGCGTACCCGATCGACACGAGGAGGGGAACGTCCCGGCGCCGGGCCTCGTCGAATGCGGCCTCTCCCCAGGGGTACCAGTCCACGGGGTTGTCGGCGTGGGCGCGCAGGTACGGGCTCAGCGCATCGGCCAGGCGGTTCCCCATGGCCCCAGCGTAGGCGCGCCGGGTGTCGCGTTAACTGCAGAAGAGCCGCCCGGCGTTGGGCGGCTCTTCTGTGAAGGATGTCCGGCGGTGTCCTACTCTCCCACAGGGTCGCCCCTGCAGTACCATCGGCGCTGCGAGTCTTAGCTTCCGGGTTCGGAATGGGTCCGGGCGTTTCC